>JAFPRD010000089.1:0-3487 GCA_017401005.1 Lachnospiraceae bacterium | reverse complement strand
GTCCGTTGGAGGTTTCAAGACTCCATCCGTCACGGATTATCTCCTTTACGGAAGTTCCGATATACTTGGCCGCGGAGCCGTATCCCGGGGTATGGTCCGTAAGGGCTAAGTCGTTGTCAATTGTCTTGGGGCATCCTACAAAGCGTATCTCAGAGCCTGTAATAATTGCGTAATCGGAAAGCTTTTTGATGGTATCCATCGAATCGTTTCCACCTATGTAGATAAAGCAGTCTATCTCGAGCTTGTCGAGAATATCGAAGATTTTTTCGTAAACTTCTTTATCTTCGCTAATATTAGGCAGCTTGTAACGACAAGAACCCAGATAGGCCGAAGGCGTTCTCTTAAGAAGCTCGGCGTCGAGGCCTGTTCTTATGTGTTCAGAGAGATCTATGTATCTTCCCTCGAGAAGTCCCTGGACTCCGTGAAGCATGCCGTATACCTTTTTGTAACCCCTGTCTTTAGCGGTACGGAAGACACCCGCAAGTGAAGAATTGATGGCGGCTGTAGGTCCGCCTGACTGTCCGACAATAACGTTTCTCTTTCCTTTTTTGCTCATAGCTTGCCCCTTTCTTTGTAAGATTAATACCTTCTTTCAGTATAATTAATCGGGGTATTGTTAGTCAACAAAATGCCGTCTGTTTTATAAGATTTTAAGAGAAAAAACTTGTTTTCCGGGCAAAAAAATGACGGCAGGTTAATCTGCCGCCATTTAAGTTTTATCCCTTGAAATCGATTGTCGTTCCGACCGATAATTCAGCCTCTGTCTTTACGCGCGAAAGAGCGCTGTTATACGAGTAATTACGCACCTTGTTTAAAAGAGCGTCCATAGAATCCGCCTCGATCTTTATATATTCCTTCGGCTCTAAGGAAATCTCCTCTGAAGCCTCAGTTTCAGCCGCTTCTGCTGTCTTTTCGTCCTTCTTGGAGTCCGTTTTCTCAGCTCGTGCTTCTTTAATCTTCTCTTCAGCGGCTTCTTTCTGAGCTTTCTTCTCAGCTTTCTTTTCCGCAGCTTTCTGCGCTTCCTTCTTCTCGGCTCTGCTCTTTTCGATACGCTTCTTCTGCATATCCGAAGATTTCTCTAAGGTAGCAAAGAATTTCTCGTTACCGTTTGAATCAACGCTGATTCCGAAGTTGCTTACAGCCGCGCCGCTTGAGGTCAAACTGTTCTTAGCCTCGGCAAGCTTTGTCTGGCTCATAGCGATGATGCCTTCGTACTTCTTTCGGAAGTTTTCATCTTCGGCCATTCTCTCGATTTTTTCAACGTCAATAAGAACCACCATCTTATTGGCATTTCCATAAGACGCTGCGTTCTTTTTAACCTGGTCTTTCAAGTCGTTGCTGACTGCGATAAACTCCATGTTATGGAACTTAGACTTAAGCTTCTCGTAATAGTCTTTGGCTTTATCCGAGAGCTTAACATCGCCAATCGCAAAACCGTAATCTGTTTTCGTCGGAACAAGGGAACTTTTGGGGCTAATAGAAGTATATTCCTTATACTCGGTCTTTGCTTCTTTAGCCTGAGATGTCTTTGCCGATCCCGCGGGCGGTGAGGTGCTAAGCTTTTCATTAGGCACCCGGTACTTCCCGTAAGCGGCAATACCTGAATTAGTAATACCTGTCATACGCTCTACCTCCTTGTAGAAAGATGCTGAAATCCGTTTCAGCCACGCTGAGAAGATTATTTCTCAATTTGTTTATCGGCAAACGGATATTGATACTTTAGGGGGGTAAGAATTATTGTATCGATAATTTATGTAGATATTTCTAAACTATATTTTAGATTACTTTTTTACATCCATATGGTTTATCATACTTGCGCTGTATCCCGCACCGAATCCATTGTCAATATTGACAACGGTTACTCCGCTGGCGCAGGAATTGAGCATCGATAAAAGAGCCGAAACTCCACCAAAGGATGCGCCATATCCGACGCTTGTGGGTACAGCTATAACAGGGCAGTCCGAAAGGCCGCCTATTACGCTGGCGAGAGCTCCCTCCATCCCGGCGATAGCGATGATGACGGATGCGTTCATAATATCGTCCATATGGTTAAGGAGCCTGTGAAGTCCGGCAACTCCAACATCGTAGAGCCTTACAACTTCATTTCCGAAGCACTCCGCTGTAAGCGCCGCCTCTTCGGCAACAGGAACATCACTGGTTCCGCCGGTAGCAACGACTATCTTCCCGATACCGGTTGCCTCGGGCTTTCCGCCCACAATGCCCACCTTAGCGCCGGGGTAATACTCAAAGTCATTTATTTCCTTGAGAGCTTCCGCTTTTTCATCGGCTAATCTTGTAATAAGGATTCTTTTCTGGCCCTTATCTAACATCGCACTGACAATACCGAGTATCTGATCGGCCGACTTTGAAGCGCCATAGATAACCTCTGCCGCGCCCTGTCTGACTTGTCTGTGCATATCGATTTTTGCGTATCCTATATCCTCAAAAGGTTCTTTTTTTAAAGTCAAAAGCGCCTCATCGACCGAGACGCTTCCGTTTTTAACACCTTCGAGGAGCTTTTTTACATCTGTATTCATTTAGTTCCTCTATACATCTTTTTTCTTTTTAAGAGCCTGCTTAATAACGCCCTTAGGATCCTTGATAAGAAGGATAACAAGCCAGATCACCAGCCCAAGGACCACAACAGAAAGTCCAAGGAAAAGATCGTTAAGCATATCAGCCGGCGCAGGATTAAAGTATTCTGCTCCAAGCTCTGCATACTCAAAGATCGCGTCAACAAGCCACATTAATGTAGCTCCCCAGTACATCCAGCAAAGTATTCCGACTTTCATCTCATTTTTCGGTGCATTCTTATACCAGATGATTGTGCAGATCACTGCTGCCGCAGCTGATGTAAGTAATGTCATATCTTCTCTCCCTTTTCTTTTATGTTTGCCTGCAGGCTTCGCGGACTATTTTGCAGATATTTTCTCTGCGCCGGCTCTTTTTTCGATTCTTGAAGTAACCAGTACCATTCCTGCCCAAACAAGGGTTACAAGGGCAGCCATAGCGACACCTACGGTGCTCATCTCATGAATCATTTCAGCCGCATCTTCAGGATTTGATGCTGCGGTAAGAAAAGGGAAGAAAGGTACAACCTCTCCATGCCAAACATGCTCAAACATTAAAAGAGCGGATCCTCCCCAAAGAAGATTTCTAAGCCACTTAAGTTTCTGCACAAAAGGCTTTTTTGCGGTAGCCGCAAACTCGCTTTGCTCAGCTCCGTTTTGTTCCTTTTCGGCGTCATTTTCCTTCTTTTCAATGCCTTTTTCAGCAAGGGTCGTAACAAGCGCCTCAGCGGCGGGTACTATAAAACATGCCATAATTTAAGTCCTCCATATACATAGTCATTGCTCTTTACCTCTTCAAAGTAAAGCATTCAGATATTGATATTTTAACATAATGCCGGGGTAAATACTAATTAAAACATTATAAAAACCTTTAGATCCATCAGGTAACAACGCGATTCTTTCCGCTGTTTTTTACC
>JAFPRD010000088.1:0-2516 GCA_017401005.1 Lachnospiraceae bacterium | reverse complement strand
TCACGCAGACGGATTCCTTACAAAAGACGATTGTCGCGAAGATTAGTTTATAGAATTTTAGGGCTTGTGTCAAGGGCAAATCGGTTTTATAGTATATTTATGAAACTATGGTCAAAATATACCTGACATGTTGCATATTTATAAACATTTATAAAGAAACCAAACTCGGAGGTAACTATATGGCAGACAACAATAATCTTGGAAGTGAGTGGAGATCAACAGCCTACAATCTCGGAGGAGCTTTTGTGGAGCTTGGAAAGACCCTTATGCATTCTATAAAAAAGGGTGTTGATATCGCTTACGATGCTGTAAATGATTTTGACGATAAAAACAGAAACAAGAAGGGCGGAAACAGTGGAAACAACGGAAACTAAAAGGGGTCTTACCGGCGGTACCATAAAGCTGATCGCGATGGCTTGTATGCTTATTGACCATTTCGGCGCATCTGTTTACCAGGGACTTATGTACTCCGGTAAATGGGGCGGATTGGATACATCTTTCTTTGATGCTTTAACCGGACCCCGAATTGATTCGAAGGTTTATCTGGGCTATCTGATACTTCGCTGTATCGGAAGGATCAGTTTCCCAATATACTGTTTCTTTTTAATAGAGGGCTTCAGATACACAAGAAGCAAATGGAAGTATCTCCTGCGAATGATGATCTTCGCCGTTGTTTCGGAGGTGCCTTTTGACATGGCTATCTTTGGAAGCTTCTTCTACTATCATTATCAAAATGTATTTTTTACCCTTGCAATTGGCCTAGCGATGATCTGGGGTATCGATACTTTTACAAAAAGGGAAAATGGAAAAGGACTGACTTTCCTTTTTTGCGCGCTGGGGTGTATAACCGGCGGTTATGGTCTTACAACTCTTGTTTATGATTTCGTAGTAGAGATTGCAGCGCAGTTTTTCGGAGCGTACTCTACCGCTGCTTTCTTCTTTGGAACGGTAGGCGCCTTTGCCTTTGCTTTCCTTATACTGATGATGGTCTTAAACGAGCTTGATAAATCAGACCTCTTAAAAAAGGTTTCGGTAACGGCAGCCTTTGCGGGATGCGCCTGCCTTTTAGCGGAGCAAACTCCCTTTGGAATTACGACGGATTACGGTACGGTAGGAATCGCGACGATCCTTATCATCTATCTTTTAAAGAAGTGGCGTATGCCTTCGATCTGTGCCGGATGCGGAGTACTCTCTATCTTTAATTTCATGGAGATTCCGGGCTTTTTATGCGTGCCTCTTATAAAGGCCTACAACGGGGAAAGAGGAAAGGGAAACAAATACCTTTTCTACGCCTTTTACCCGGTGCATCTGCTTATTTTAGGGCTTATCTGCTTTGTGCTAAAGATAAATCCATGGCAGGTATTAAAGTAAGCTGACCGGGACTGAAAGCGCAGAAGAAAAGAATAAGAATAACAACAAGTATAAAAATCAGAAACAAAATATAAAGAAGGAAAAGAAATATGTTAGTTCAAAAGTATAAAGATATGCTCTCGGGAAAATCCGTTATCAGAGAGCTTTCAGAGTTTGCTACCGCAAGAGGAAAGGAAATCGGATATGAGAATGTATTCGATTACAGCCTCGGAAATCCCAGTGTTCCCGTTCCGCAGGAGTTTACGGATACGATGATAAAGCTGCTTCAGGAAAAGGATTCCTCTTATCTTCACGGATATTCGCCCAGCCTTACTATACCATCGGTTAGAGAAAAAGTTGCAGCTTCCCTTGAGAGAAGATTCGGAATCCCTTATCGCATGCAGCATATTTTTATGACTGCGGGAGCTGCCGGAGCAATAGCGCATGCCGTAAGACTCGTAACCGTACCCGGAGATGAGGTCCTTACTTTTGCACCTTTCTTTCCCGAGTACCACCCTTACGTCGATCTTTCCGGCGCGGTATTAAAGGTTGTTCCTCCGCAGTTTGATTCCTTCCAGATCAACTTCGAAAAAGCTGCGGAAATGATGACGGAAAAGGTTATGGCTGTTCTTATCAATACGCCCAACAACCCTACCGGCGTTGTTTATTCCGATGAGACGTTAAAAAAGCTATCGGCCCTTATGACCGAAAAGTCAAAGCAGTACGGACATCCCATCTACCTTATTACGGATGAACCTTACAGAGAAATCGTCTTCGGCGGAAAAGAAGCGCCCTGCGTTTCAAAGTACTACGACAACTCGATCATGTGTTACTCTTTCTCAAAATCCCTTTCGATCCCCGGAGAAAGAATCGGATACCTTGCGGTTAATCCGGCTTGCGAAGAGGCAGAAACTCTGGTCAATATGTGCGGACAGATATCTCGCGGCATCGGTCACAACTGCCCTTCATCAATCATCCAGCTCGCTGTCGGAGAGTGCGTAGACCTTACTGCGGACCTTAGCGTTTATGAGACAAATATGAATCTTATATACAACGAGCTTAAAGATCTCGGACTAACCGTTGTCAAGCCTGACGGAACATTCTATATCTTCCCCAAGGCTCCGGAAGAAGATGCAAAAGCCTTTTCAAAGAAGGCGCTTGCCTAC
>JAFPRD010000087.1:0-2597 GCA_017401005.1 Lachnospiraceae bacterium | reverse complement strand
GGTTACTTAAAAGAAACGGGACTTATTGTAACGGAGGTATCTGAAAATGAATATACAAGTGCTTAATATGCTGCTTATCGGAATCAAGGATACCCTGTATATGACCCTGGGCTCGGTAATCATTGGTTATATTCTTGGACTTCCTCTTGGAGTAATTTTATATACAACGGGTAAGACGGGACTTCATCCTAATGCGATCATTTACAGGATTGGGGATTTTGTCTGTAATATCATAAGAAGTATACCTTTTTTGATCCTCTTGATACTCCTTATTCCCTTTACAAGATTTGTAGTAGGAAAAAGCTACGGCTCTACGGCAACTATCGTGCCATTGGTTATCTGCTCCGCGCCTTATATCGCGAGAGTCGTGGAGGCTGCTTTAAACGAGGTAGATACAGGAGTTATCGAAGCGGCAAAGGCTATGGGGGCTAGCAATATCCAGATAATCTTTAAGGTACTTTTGGTAGAAGCGAGAACTTCTCTGATCGCCGGATTTACCATCACAACCGGAATACTCCTCGGTTACTCGGCAATGTCCGGAACCGTAGGAGGAGGCGGACTGGGAGATGTTGCCGTAAGATACGGCTACTACAGATGGCAGACAGATATTATGATAATCACGGTAGTTTTACTGATCCTTATCTTCCAGATCATACAAATGGTTGGAACCAAGGTCGCTACGAGTCTTGACCACAGAAAACATAAAGGAAACTAATATGGATGCTGAAGTACTAATATCATATTTTCCCTTGTACACAAAGGCTTTTGGACTAACGGTAAAGATCGGACTTATCGGGATCGGGATAGCCTTTGTAATAGGAATCGCTGCGGCGTTTTTCTCCTACTTCAAGGTTCCGCTCTTTAGCCAGCTTTCGAAGGTTTACGTGGAGCTTTTCAGAAACACGCCGCTTCTTGTACAGCTCTTTTTTATATATTTTGGGCTTCCGAAGCTTGGAATAAGAATCTCGGCGGAGGTTTGCGGCGCAGTAGGACTTGGACTTCTCGGCGGAAGCTATATGGCGGAGGGCTTCAGAAGCGGCCTTGAAGCTGTAGCCGGGTCTCAGACGGAGAGTGCCCTCGCCCTTGGTATGACAAGGGGACAGATGTTTATTAACGTTATCTTTCCCGAGGCATTTTCCTTAAGCGTACCTGCAATTGTTGCAAACGTCATCTTTTTGCTTAAAGAGACCAGCGTTTTTTCGGCTATAAGCCTGATGGATCTGATGTTTACGGCGAAAGACCTTATCGGCCTTTATTACAATACTACGGAAGCGCTGTTTTTGCTTGTGCTCTTTTACATCGTAATGCTGCTTCCGGTGTCGATACTGGGAAATCTGATCGAGAAAAAAGTGCGCTATAAGATGTTTGGCGCGTAGATTTTTCCCCACCACTTTGGAGTAAAACTATGGGATTTGATGTTTTATTTAAAGGCAGCAATATGCTGAGGCTTCTTATGGGGCTTGCGGTTGCTCTTAGGATCAGCCTTATATCTGCCATTATAAGTATATTTTTGGGTGTAGCTCTCGGAAGCCTGATGAGCCTGAAGAATCCTGTTATCACGGTTATCAGCAGGATCTATTTAGAGTTTATCCGGATAATGCCGCAGATGGTGCTTCTGTTTCTTGTATATTTTGGGACGACAAAGGCTCTGGGGATAAATATGTCAGCGGAGACGGCATCTGTTATAGTGTTTTCACTTTGGGGAACGGCGGAGATGTCGGACCTTGTAAGAGGTGCTCTTGGGGGCATACCGAAGATACAGTATGAGAGCAGTTTCTCCCTGGGACTTACAACCTTTCAGACATATTTTTATATTATAATCCCGCAGATAATAAGGAGAATGCTTCCCCTTTCAATCAATCTGATCACGCGAATGATCAAGACGACGAGTCTTGTGATGATGATAGGAATCGTAGAGGTTTTAAAGGTAGGACAGCAGATAATCGAGGCAAACAGGAAAAGCTCGCCTAATGCGGCTTTCGGTATATATGCTACGGTGTTTTTCATGTATTTTATTGTTTGCTACGTGATAAGTATGCTTTCAAAACATCTTGAAAAGAAATGGAAGAGTTAAAGATGGAAGAGATATTAAAAATATGTGGCCTTACAAAAAGCTATGGAGACCTTGTGGTGCTGGATCATGTTGATCTCAGCGTGAAAAAGGGCGAGGTGGTTGTGCTTGTAGGTACATCCGGATGCGGAAAGAGTACTTTTTTAAGATGCATCAACGCTCTTGAAAAGATTCAGGAGGGTAAGGTCTGCCTTGATGGGGAGGTAATAAACCCCGCGGGCGGAAAGTTAAATACCGTAAGAGAAAGAGTCGGGATGGTCTTTCAAAGCTATGACCTTTTCCCGCATAAAACAGTTCTCCAAAATATGATCCTGGCCCCGGTAAAAGTTAAAAAGGTAAACAAAAAGGAAGCGGAGAAAGAAGCTCTCTCTCTTCTTGAAAGGGTGGGACTTTTAACAAAAAAAGACAGTTTTCCTCATCAGCTCTCCGGCGGGCAAAAGCAGCGCGTAGCTATCGTAAGAGCGCTTATGATGCATCCTGAGGTGCTTCTTCTTGACGAGATTACAGCGGCTTTGGATCCTGAGAT
>JAFPRD010000086.1:0-8594 GCA_017401005.1 Lachnospiraceae bacterium | reverse complement strand
GTGCAAAGTACTCCCATCATCTTTCTTACGGCGGATGAGGACAAATCCAGCGAAAGCAAGGGATTTGAGATGGGGGTTGCGGACTATGTCAGAAAACCCTTCGATCCCGACGTCCTTGTAAGGCGCGTGGAAAATGTTTTAAGTACCCACGGCAAGATTCTTAAATATGAAGAAGAAGCCACGATAGACAAGCTGACCGGTTTTTTAAACAAGTATAATGCAGGGCTTCGGATATCCGAGCTTTGTGCCGAGAGATCGGGAACTCTTATGATCCTCGATCTTGATTCCTTTAAGCTTGTTAATGATATCTATGGTCACGATATGGGTGACCGTGTTCTTTCCGCATTCGCGGGTATCATCAAAAACAATATGCTCTTTCCTTCTGTTTTCGGCCGTATCGGCGGAGATGAATTTCTTGTGTTCACAAAGGGCCTTGAGGAAGAGTCCGAAATAAGCAGATTCTCCGAAGGAGTAAACCGGAACCTTTTAAGCGAAGCAAAGAGGATGACATACCCTCCGACATAAATCTTGCAATGCTTACAACAATCCTTGAGGAGAGAAACATTCCTCAAAACGCTATGTGGATGGGTAAAGAGGCCTTTGGAAACGTCTACAGATATATGGTTCGGTATATGGACAGATACCACGGAACCGCCTATAAGATGCTCTTTACCGCTAAGTTTATTCCGAAGGACATTACGGAAACCGAAAAAGAAAAGATAATGATAAGTATCAGAAGCCTCCTTCAGGAGACTTTAAGAAACAGCGATATTATGATGCAGATAGGTACAAATCACTTTTTCCTTATGCTTCCCGAGATCAATGAATATAATGTCGGCAGGGTGACGGAGAGAGTGATGAGTGCCTGGAAGAAAAACAGCTACAGCAGTCTTGTAGAGCTTACGGTTGAGACAGAGAGTATGGATCATAAACGTGACAAGGTGAGGGAAGAGTAAATGGACAACAGTAAAGACGAACTTTTCACATCTTCGCATCTTTTGATGCTTTTGGCCTACACGGTTTTTTCAGCTATACTTGTGGCCGAAATTTTTGTAATGAACTGGGAAAAATGGGTGGCTTTCCTTATCTTCGGCGGAGTTATCCTTGCCTGGTATATATATTTCTCAAAAGTGGGAAGCGGACATCTGAGGCTTTGGATCTGTTCGCTCCTTATGATGGTTACATACTTTTACTACGGAACCCACGACACCAGTTTCTTCGATCTTGCCGTAGTCATCTGCATTGTAATGTTTTTATACACGCTGACGGGTATAGCATCCCTTGTTACCCTTAGCCAGTGTACCTATTATTTTACGATGATCTACGCGATCATCACGCTTCTTCTAAGCGGAGAGACCTTCACGCCTCTTGTAATATCGAGACTTGTTTTACATGTTGCCATTGTTACGGCGGATGCACAGCTTGCAAGGATTATTATCAAGAAGTGGCAGGCGATCCTTGGTCAGTCCAGGGAAGAGATTGAAAAGCTTAACGAGTCCACGGGCAGACTTAACGACTTTATCGCCAATGTTTCACATGAGATAAGGACTCCGATAAACACTATACAGGGAATCTGCTCTATGGAGATAAGCGAAGAGTCAGATCCCGAAAGAAAAGAAAAGCTCGTGTCTATCATGGAGGCAGGAAAGCGTATCGGCGAGCAGATAACCAATGTTTTGGACTTTTCCGAGATAGACAGAAACGACGTTGCAAACAACTACGAGGACTATATGCTTTCCTCGGTTTTCAACGATATTGTAAGTGAGCTTGAGCCTCACAGAAAAAAGAATCTTGAACTTGTAATAAATGTGGATCCTTCATTGCCATCGGTTATGAATACCGATGTGGGAAAACTTAAGAAAATACTCTGGCACCTTATAATAAACGGTATCAAGTTTACAAATGAGGGCGGAGTTTACGTCCACGTATCGTCGGTTCCCCACGAATACGGTATCAATCTTTTGATTGAAGTAAGAGATACCGGAATCGGTATGGATGAAGCCCAGCTTGAGCAGATGTACGAGGGCTTTTACAAGGCGGATTCCGGAAGAGACAGATCCACCGGCGGCCTCGGCCTTGGAATGATGATAGTTCACGGATTTACCAAGGCTCTTGGCGGATTTATGATAGTCGACAGTACTCCCGGAGAGGGAACCTGCGTAAAGGTCAGCATCCCCAACCGTATAGTCGATCCTTCGGTCTGCATGTCGGTAAAAGACAGAGAATCCATCAGCCTCGGCGCATTTCTTCACTTTGAGAAATATCCCAATCCTCACGTAAGAGAGTTTTACGATGAGATGGTCAAAAATCTTGTTACCGGACTGAAAGTAACCATGCACAGAGTGGACAATCTTGATGCTTTAAGGGCACTTACTGTTAACAAGACTCTCACTCATCTTTTTGTGGGACCGGAGGAGTACAACGGGTCGGTCGATTTTATTGAGCATCTTGCGCAGAATATACTTGTCACCGTTATCGCGAATCCCGAGGAGCTTTGCAGACCGAAAAATTCAAAGGTCAGGGTTATGCCTAAGCCCTTCTACTGTTTCCCCGTAGTCGGTATTTTAAACAGTAAGCCGGGAGATACGATAGATGACGACGAGGAGATTTCATTCCCCGGAGTCCGCGTCCTTGTTGTTGATGATGAGCCGATGAACCTTATAGTTTCCGCGGGAATGCTTCGCAGATACGGAATGTATGTAACAACCTGCGAATCCGGTCAGGAGGCGATAGAGCTCTGCAGACAAAACGAGTATGATGTGATACTTATGGACCATATGATGCCTGTTATGGACGGTGTCGAAGCTATGAAACGTATCCGCAGCGACCAGACAAGGATAAAGGCCGTTACGCCCATCATAGCCTTTACCGCCAACTCCGTAAGCAGCGCACGTGAGATGTTTAAGAGAAACGGCTTTGACGGATTTATAGCAAAGCCTGTTGACAATGTTGAGCTTGAGAGAGTATTAAAACACGTACTCCCGCCCGCTCTTATCGTAAAGGGAAAGGCTAAAAACCATAAAAAGGATGTTAAACAGACGGTCACAGGTCCTATTGAAGATGTTAATAAGCAGATTCCCGCTTTTAACCCCAAAGACGACCTTTTTGACAGGCTTAAAGCCGTAGATGTAGATGTCTTTACCGGTATGCACTACTGCCAGGATGAGCCTGATTTTTACAAGACTATCTTGGAACAGTACAGAAAAGAATCCTCCGTCAAAAAGCAGAGGATGGCAGAGGCTTTGGAAAACGGAATCCTTGAAGATTATGCCACACAGGTTCACGCCATCAAGAGCTCTTCAAAGATGATCGGAGCGGGTAAGCTTTCGGAGAAAGCAAAGGCTCTTGAGGATGCGGCAAAGCGCGGAGATATGGAAGCCGTCAAAGCTTCGCATAAGGATATGATGGATCTGTATGATATCGTTCTTGGGGCTATAAAGCCTGAAGACGAGATAAAAGAAGATGTAAAAGAAAGTGTTAAAGAAAACCCTAAAAAGGTTTTGAAAGAAGATATAGAAGTGTTTGAGTTTGAGCCGGAAGGAGGAAATGAATAATGGGATTATCCTTTTCTACTTTTTTCAGATTCCTCTTCCATAAAAAAGGGTCATACGAAAACGAGGAGCTTATCTACAAGGCTATCTACGGCGAGACCTACAGCAAGATGTGGATCGCCGTTGTTGCAGGAGCAATCCTGCAGATGGTTCTTTTCGGACTGAGCTATACCGATTACAAAGAGTTCGGTGAGCTTAGAAAATACTACCATATTATGTATATAGGTCTTTTTTCGCTTATGGTAGTATCCATGTTTATCCTTTTGTTTATAAGACGGGACTACGAGAGACATTTAGGAAAGCTCCTCTGGATCTCGCCCATAGTATCCCTCCTTATAATAATCGGCGGACAGAGCGAGTTTGTTCTTGATTCTGTTGCAGGTGGTTTCTTAAACCCGGTTATGTATATGACCGTAATACTGGTAATACCGCTTTGCGTTTATATGCATCCGATCGTATTTATAGCAGTGTCACTCCTTACCGACGGAGTGATGCTTGTTTGCTACGACCTGCTTAAAAAGACTCTTACTATGCCGTCGGCCCCCACAAGAAGCGTTGCTCTTTTCCTTGTGGGAGAGATGCTGCTCGGGCTTGTGATCCTTTATTTGCAGTTTACATACAGAGAGAACAATATCCGTAACGAGAAGCAAAAAAAGGAGATCAGAGATCTTAACAGCGCTCAAAACAGATTCTTCTCGAGTATGAGCCACGAAATAAGAACGCCTATCAATACCATCATCGGCTTAAACGAGATGATACTCAGGGAAAGGGTCAGCGATGAGGTAGCGGAGAACGCTACAAATATCCGTGCGGCAAGTAACATACTGCTCCACCTTATAAATGATATCCTTGATATGTCAAAGATAAGTCTCGGGCAGATGAAGATTACTCCCGCGGCCTATAAGCCCGGAGATATGCTCTCGGAGATAGTCGGAATGCTCTGGATAAGAGCGCAGGAAAAGGGCCTTGATTTTCATATTGAGGTTTCGCCCGATCTCCCCTGCGAGCTTTACGGCGACGAGGTCAGGATCAAGCAGATCCTTATTAATGTACTTAACAACGCCATCAAGTACACATCCAAGGGATCCGTAACTCTTACGATACAGTGCGCATCCATAAAGGACGGTACCGCTGAGGTGGTTTACTCCGTAAAGGATACGGGTATGGGTATCCGCAAGGAGAGTATGCCCTATCTTTTCACAGCTTTTAAGAGAGTTGATGAGGAGAAAAACAAGTTTATCGAGGGAACGGGACTTGGTCTTTCGATCGTTAAGCAGCTGACGGACCTTATGGGCGGAACTGTTACGGTAAACAGTGTTTATACCCAGGGGTCTACATTTGTTATTTCCATCCCTCAGGGAGTCAGCGATTACAGCGCTATCGGAAATATCAATCTCGAGGAGAAGCAAAAGTCAAATATGTCGGGAACCTACAGATGCCTTTTCGAGGCGCCGAAGGCCAGAGTGCTTGTGGTTGACGACAACGAGACAAATCTTCTCGTTATGAAAAAGCTTCTTCGAAATACAAGAGTTATCTTGGACACGGCAACTTCGGGAGAGGAAGCTCTTGAAATGACTCTCGAAAGCTCGTATGATGTTATATTCATGGACCATATGATGCCGGATATGGACGGAGTGGAGACTTTCCACAAGATACAGAATCAGGTGGGAGGCGTATCGAAGGAGTCCAAGTTCGTCGCTCTTACCGCAAATGCGGGAAGCGATATGAAAAAGTTTTACGCGGATGAGGGCTTTAACGGATATATCGTAAAACCCGTAAGCCCCGGAGAGCTGGAAAATGAGTTGATGCAGCTTCTTCCCAAAGAGCTTGTTACGATGACTATGTCGGGAGAGGATATTGTTAAAAACAGTATGTCCTGGCTTGACGACAATAAGCATAAGAAAAATATTGTCGTTACGACAGAGAGTACGGCGGATATTCCTTCCGCTCTTCTTGAGAAGTACCAGATTGCCGTTATACCCCATAAGGTTGAAACGGAGAATGGTATTTTTGCTGACGGAGAGGAAATCGATTCCGACGGTCTTATGGATTATATGAGCGGAAACCATAAGATAAGAACTCATGCATCCACGGTTTCAGACCACGAGGAGTTCTTTGCGCGGGCGCTTTCCGGAGCGAATAACATCCTGCATATGTGTATTTCCTCCAGAGTCGCCCACACCGGTTACCACAAAGCCTGTGAAGGCGCGTCAACATTTGATAACGTTAAGGTATTTGATACCGGACATTTATCAAGCGGTCAGGGTATCATCGCTTTGAAAGCGGCCCAAATGGCATCGGAAGGATTTTCCGCGGAGGACATTATCCGCTACCTGGAGCGCTTTAAGAAACTGGTATCCACAAGCTTTATAGTTGACAACTTAGACTACCTTGCCCGCTCGGGTCAGGTCGGATACAGGATCGCCGCCATCTGCAAGGCTATCATGTTCAGGCCTGTTATAAAGATGAAGGGCGGAAAAATGACGCTTTCGGGATTTTACTTCGGCTCCAGAAAGCGTGCATGGGTCAAGTACATAACTTCAACTCTTACCTCGGTATCGGATATAGATACGGAGAATCTGTTCATAACCTACGTTGGGCTTACAAAGAGCGATCTTGATTTTATAAAAGATGCTGTCTCGAAAAAGATAGAGTTTAAAAATGTTTATTGCCAGAAGGCATCCCCTTCCATCGCGGTAAACAGCGGACCGGGGACATTCGGACTTCTTTTTGCGAGAAGCACAGGACGCTCGTAAGATTATAAAAAGTATAGAAGGATATACAAAAGGAGATAGAAATGTCTAAAGATTACAGTCTCGGGCAGGTTCTTATGAAGGATGCGTACTGCGAGAACGCGTTCAGAAAGGATGTAGCTTATCTTTTAAGTCTCGACGAGGGAAGACTCCTTGCGGGATTTTACGAAAATGCAGGGCTTAAGCCTAAAAAAATGCGCTATTCCGGCTGGGAAAATATGCTTATCGGCGGTCACACCCTCGGCCACTATCTTACGGCTGCGGCACAGGGATACGCCAATGCGCAGGCCACAAAAGCGGAAAAGGAAGGGCTTTTTGCCAAGATAAAGGCTCTTATTGACGGACTTTTGGAGTGCCAGGCATCTTCCAAGGGAAAGCCCGGCTTCGTATTCGGAGCAACGATCCAGGATATGAACAATGTCGAGCTTCAGTTCGATTATGTGGAGGAAGGAAAGACAAATATAATCACGCAGGCTTGGGTTCCCTGGTATACTATGCACAAAATCTTAGACGGAGTCGTAGCGACTTATAAGCTTACGGGATACAAGCCTGCCCTTAAGCTTGCTTCCGGAATCGGCGACTGGACCTACAACAGGGCTTCCGGCTGGTCTGAAAAAACCCATAAGACCGTCCTTAGTATCGAGTACGGCGGAATGAACGATGCGCTCTACGAGCTTTATCAGTGTACGAAAAAGCCGGAACATCTCAAAGCCGCGCATATGTTTGACGAGGAAGAGCTCTTTAAGAAAGTTGCTTCCGGAGCCGCAAATGTGCTTAACAACAGACATGCAAATACCACCATTCCCAAGTTTGTCGGCGCTCTTAACAGATATTTAACCGTTGGTGACGAGAAATATCTTGAGTACGTAAAGGCTTTTTGGGATATGGTTGTTGAAAGACATACCTACGCTACCGGCGGGAACAGCGAATGGGAGCATTTCGGCGAGGACAGGATCCTTGATGCGGAGAGAACAAACTGCAACAACGAAACCTGCAACACCTATAATATGCTTAAGATGACAAGAAAGCTCTTTATGATCACGGGAGACAAAAAGTACGCGGAATACTACGAGAACACCCTGATCAACGCCATCCTTTCATCTCAAAATCCCGAGACCGGTATGACCATGTATTTCCAGCCTATGGCAACGGGATTTTTCAAGGTTTACGGAGATCCCTTTGATAAGTTCTGGTGCTGTACCGGAAGCGGTATGGAGAACTTTACAAAGCTTGGCAGCAGTGTTTACTTCAAGGATGATAAGGGTATCATCGTAAACTTATACCTTTCGTCCGAATTAACCGATGGTGAGTCGGGGCTTAAGCTTGTTCAAAAAGCTGACTTTCCTAAGAAGGATACAGCAGTATTTACCGTCAAGACCAAAAAGAGCGTTAAGAGAAAGCTTTCATTCCGTATCCCGGACTGGGCTTTCGGATATGAGATCTCTGTAGAAGGCGAGGGACTTGATAAGGAAGATACCGCTAAGGAGACAAAAGATACCTTCAAGAAAAACGGATACGTCTCCATCGAGAGAAAGTGGAATAACGGAGATAAGGTTTACGTTAAGTTTGAGATGAAGGTTGTTGCCAAGCCTCTTCCCGACTGCGGAAATGTATTTGCCTTTAAGTACGGCCCCGTACTTCTTTCCGCGAACCTTGGATTTGAAAATGAGATTTCCGGAAAGACCGGAGTTGATGTTACGATCCCTACAAACAAGATCGTAGAGAGCGAGTACTTAAATGTTAAGAAGGGAACGGTATCCGAATTTATAGCAGATATCGATTCTCACTTTAAAAAGGATCTTAAAAAGCTTCTCTTTACCTTAAACGGAACCGACAGAAAGCTTACCTTCGGCCCTCATTATTTAAAGACAAACGAAAGATACGGTATCTACTGGTATTTCCTCGATAAGAACGTATCGGACGATAGCGTAGAGCGCAGAAAGTTCGAAGAAAAGAGAAGAGAGAATATCTTAGATACGGTTCAGCCCGGCTACGGCCAGTACGAAAACGACGAGCTCCATGCCATGGAGGATAACGGCTCTGTCGGAATTACCGCAAACGGGACAACAAGGCATGCAACCCCAGGCGGACGGTTTACCTATCATATGAAAGCGGAGAAAGGTAAAGATTTGATCCTCGAGATGCATCTTCTTCGCGAAGATAACGGAAAGCCTCTTATCGTAACCATCGGTGATGAAGAAATCCTTAACAAAAAGCTTCACTACACCGGAAAAAATGCGGAGTATGTGGAGGAGATCCCTCTTCCCGCAAAGCTTATTGAAAAACATAT
>JAFPRD010000085.1:0-11730 GCA_017401005.1 Lachnospiraceae bacterium | reverse complement strand
AAGTCGGTTACAGATAAATTCGAGGCTACCGGTGGATCTGTATATTATGTGGAGCTTGTTGCGGACAGGGCAGTTAGAATAGAACGAAACAAAACAGAAAACCGCTTAAAGAACAAGGCTTCAAAGCGGGATATTGTGGTATCCGAAGATCGTATGCTTCGTGAGGAGACAAAATATCGACTTGTAAGTAATGATGGTGAAATTCCTTTCGAAAATTATATGAAGATTGATAATACGAATCTTGAGCCTTCAGAGGTAGCGATGATGATAAAGGAGAGATTCAACTTACAGGGAATTAGTGTAACTGAACTGATGAACAGGGTGAAGCTTGAAGAAGTCCGAGAAGATGAAATAGAGCAGTTGTATGATATGCAGATTCAGAGCTTTATGCCACTGTATGAAAAATATCATGATGATATGTCACCGGCAATTGAACCGATAGAAAGGGTGAAGGCAAGAGCGATGCAGAAGAATAGAAAATACTATTTTATAGTTAAGGATGGAGCAAGAGTCGGTGCCATCAATGTGGGGAAAAAGTTGTCGGACCCGGAAAAAGATTGCTTATATATCAGCCCTCTTTTTATTCTGCCTAAATACCAGAATCAGGGAATTGGGTATGTGGCAATTCAAAAGGTTTTTTACTTGTATCCGGATGCTAAGGTGTGGAAGCTTGATACAATTTTGCAGGAACCGGGTAACTGTCATTTATATGAAAAATGCGGCTTTGTACGAGTCGGTGAAGCGCATATTATAAATGATAAGATGACATTGATAGATTATGAGAAAAGATAATATTATTGAAATGGCAAGTTTCTAAAACATATACACTTCAGATTCCCGGTATATTATAATGGTACTGTGAT
The DNA here is from genome assembly GCA_017401005.1 of Lachnospiraceae bacterium. GTDB lineage: Bacteria > Bacillota > Clostridia > Lachnospirales > Lachnospiraceae > AC2028. The sequence continues at coordinate 10,867 of JAFPRD010000085.1, read as the reverse complement.
AGATGATATTAGTTGGGAAAACGGAAGTGCAGTGGAGGTGGCAAAGGAGAATACTTTATGAGTGAGTATGTATATATAACGTTAAGAGAGAGACCGGAATTAAAGGATCAGGCTGCAGAATGGTTTCACCAAAAGTGGGGAGTACCCAAGGAGGCTTATCTTGAGTGCATGACAGATTACCTTGGTGGCAATACCGAATACGGATGGTATCTTTGTGTGACAGGCGATCAGATCGTAGGCGGACTTGGAGTAATCGACAATGACTTTCATGACAGAAAAGATTTAAGTCCCAATGTATGCGCGGTATACACGGAAGAAAACCACCGTGGTCAGGGCATAGCCGGCAGACTTCTTGATCTTGTAGTTGATGATATGAGAAAGAAAGGAATATCACCGCTTTATCTTGTGACAGATCATACAGGATTCTATGAGCGATACGGCTGGGAGTTCTACTGCATGGCTCAGGGAGATGAAGAGCCGGAGCAGACGAGATTGTATATTCATAGATAGGTGTCATTGTTTTTGTGACTGAAATACTCCGGATAATACTTAATCGGATCATTCACATTTTTACATAGAGTATACTTTCTTCTCCCGCCGGTGTTTGGTATCTTCCGGTATGACGCGCTATCACTTCATCCGTCACCCGGAATCAGTTATTCTCCGAGAATATCTGAGAAAGATCCCAATGACGCCGAATTATTGATATCACACAGTGCGTATTCAATCCTCTGATTTTAAATATTGTGTTATCGTGGATCCATCATTTAATATGAGCCTTCCACCTACATAAACATAAGGAATTCCGCTCTTTTTTTCGGAATCTTCCGCCAAATAGAGGCAAAACCGGTCATAAATATACTCTGTTTTTTCACCATCAAGTTCAAAAGTGGCGGTTCCGTCTTCGTTTACGACAAGAATCCCTTTATCTGCTATCTTGTTAAGTTCAAGCATATCTTCATAGGTCTCGTCTTTTTTAGCAATTGCTACACGTTTATAATTGCCTGCCGGAACCATACCTATTGTTGGATCATCGGCCCAATCGATTATGTCATTCTGAGTTGCGACATCATAGGTTGTGATATTGTCAGTCGCATTATCGTTATTTTTGCAGGCAGTAAAGGAAAAACAAATGATCCCAATAAGAGCTGCCGTAATTATTATTCTTTTCATGATCAGTCTAATGAATCCTCCTTTAAAAACTTTTTCTTATTTTAACATGAACGGCTATGTGAAAAAAGTTTTTAATTGCGGCGAGTTTGAAAACATCGTTGAAAAAGTTATTATTGGCGGTTATGATGAAGAAGGGAAGTAAAGGTTTTATATTCACTGCAAGGAAACTAAACTGATGAAGATATATGTTGATTTTGATGATTGTTTATGCGAAACTGCCAGAGCTTTTTCAAAGCTGGCCGCAGAAATGTTCGGAAAGCATGTTCCATACGAGAAGATAAGATTCTTTGACCTCGACAAAACCTTTGAGTTAGATGAAAAGCAGTTTGAGCAGTTCATGAAAAAAGGGCATGAACCGGAGGTGCTGCTGTCGTACGAGGAGACCCCGGGAGCATCTAAAACAATTAATGACTGGATTGGTAAAGGACACGAGGTGTCAATAATAACGGGGCGCCCCTTCAGCTCTTTTGAGCCGTCACGAATATGGCTTGATGACCATGGGTTAAAAAATGTGAAACTGTATTGTTTAAATAAATACGGTAGAGATTCCTTTGCCAAAAACAGTGATTTCAGTCTGGAACTCGAAGATTACTACAAGATGCATTTTGATTATGCTGTTGAAGATTCACCGAAAGCATTTAAGTTTTTTGATCATTTACCGAATCTAAAGGTTATGGTTTTCGACAGACCGTGGAACAGGGATTGCGCATTTCCAAATGAGAACTACAAAAGATGTGCAAGTTGGGATATTATAAGAAATAATGTTGCAAGCAGTGAATAATTATTTTCAAGCAGGAGGGTTTTATTAGTATGAAAAAAGCTAAAAGAATGGCGATAATGGCAGCTGTTATTGCACTGATAATCGGGGCTTTCTCCGGATGCGTCAAGAAGCAAACAACAAAAATATGGACAGATGAAGATATCAAAGGATTCTTCAAAACGGAAACCGTTGGTTACGAAGGGGATTCCTTTGAAGGTGGAATAGAAACAAGTTTTACATTGTATAGAAATCGTGAAAGCTATAAATCGAATTATAATTATCTCGATTATTATCTTTTTGAATCTGCGGAAGAAGCAAAAAGGGTATTTGACGAATATGTTTTAAAGCAAAAAGATAACGGATGGACGTCGGAGGATAATTTTATAAGCATCTCGAGAGAAGGCGAGATCGACGGAATAGTGCACAGAGTTTATGATTGCTTCTATTTATCGGGCAATCTCATAGTCTTTTACGATTTTGGATGCGATGTAGATGATGAAGAGATTGTCGCTATGTACTATGAACAGATAAACGAAATACCCGAGTGGATCAAAACCACTTTTTGATGAGAACTTAAATAATATCCGCCAAGGTGCTTCGGGTTACCGAAATAAGGTCTGAGGGGGAAACTTCAATCTGGGCGCCTACTCTGCCGGCGCTGACATAGATTTTATCCAGATCTGAGGCCGACTCATGTATAAAGGTTTTGAACTGCTTTTTCATTCCGATAGGAGAACATCCGCCATGGATGTATCCGGTCAGGGGAAGCAGTTCTTTTTGTTTTATCATATCGATAGACTTTTCTCCGGCTGCTTTTGCGGCTTTTTTAAGGTCAAGCTCCTGCGCTACAGGAACTACAAATACATAATATGCGCCGGATTTTCCCTGAGTAACCAATGTTTTAAAGACGCCTCTGACATCTTCATTTAAGATCCCGGCAATCTGCTCCCCGGTAAGAGTTGCATCGGGCTCGTAGGTATGTACATTGTAAGAGATTTTTTTTGAGTCCAGTACTCTGCAAACATTGGTTTTTTCATTTGATTTCATATTAAATATCCTCTTGATAAGTTGCTTCGTTTTCTTTTCCTAACATTATACCACAGTAAGATCGCTTTATATAATTTGTCATTGACATCAGATTGATTCTAAAATAGATTAAAGGTAGCTAAAATGCCCGGCAATCTGTCGCATCCAAATATTTGAAATAAAATGAGCGAAAACTATTTTAACAAAGCCCTGGCGGATTTTACAAACGATTTTGCCATCGGAGGCGCTGTAAGGCACCTTGCCGATAAGGGCTTTACAGTAAAGGAAATTAAAGAACGACTGGATTTCCCGGCACCTATTTCCAAGGTGTCGGAATTAGTATGGAAACATTTAATAGAAAAGGGAGTAGTACGGCTCTCTCCTCCCGAAGAGGGAGAGACGGTTATAAGCTCAGAGTACATAAAGGAGCAAAATTCCTTCGGAAAGACCAGCTTCAGGAGGGTAACTAAGAGCGCCCCCGCTACGGACAGCGAATACATTAAATGCGAGTTTGGAAAGGAGCTTTACAAGGACAGAAAGGCCTTTGAGGATAAGCTTCGGGTCCTTGATACTCGCGATAGGGATTATATATTGGGCCTCCCCTGGCCTGTTGCTCCTGTCTGGCACGTCGCTGATGAGCGGATGAGGCGGATTATGGAGAAACTATGAACAGAACAGACATATATTTTGATAAAAAAGAATTCTATAAAAAGCTTTGGCAGCTGTCGATCCCGATTATGATCCAGAGCCTGATGCTGGCTTTAGTGGCGGCGGGAGATGCACTGATGCTGGGGCGCGTGGCGCAGGAGCAGATGACGGCGGTCTCCTTGGCGACGCAGATACAGTTTGTACAAAATATGATCATATCCTCGGTTACTGCCGCAGGATCTATTTTGGGAGCGCAATATTGGGGAAAGGGAGATAGGCCCACGCTTCGCAGACTCTTTAATCTGATGCTGATGATAGTCGGCGCGGTTTCTCTTGTTTTCTTCTTGCTTTGTGAACTGGCGCCTGGGGCGATGATGCATATTTTTGCACATGATCCGGTACTGGTTGAAATCGGCAGCAGATATCTGAAAATAGCGGGATGGTCATACCTTATAACGGGAATATCCCAGTGTTATCTTGCGATAATGAAGGTCACGGAGCACGTTACTCCCGGGGCCTTTATCAGTGCCAGCGCCGTAGTCAGCAATGTTGCCTTAAATGCGGTATTTATATTTGGTCTTCTTGGGGCGCCCAAAATGGAGGCTTCCGGTGCAGCTCTTGCTACGACGATCGCGAGAGTGATCGAGCTTTCTTTGTGTATTGTTTTATCTGCGGGAAGTGGCTACATTCGCCCTGATATAAAGAGCTTTTTCAAAGTGGGAAACGGTCTTGTAAAGGACTTTATAAAGCAATTGCTGCCTCTTATCGGAGGGGCTTTCCTTTGGGGCGTCGGCTTTACATCATATACCGCGATCATGGGGCATCTCGGTGTGGATGCCGCTGCGGCAAATTCTGTTGCTGCGGTGGTCAGAGACCTTGTTTGCTGCGCTTGTAACGGTGTGGGGACAGCGGCAGGTATTATGGTTGGAAACGAGCTTGGAGCCGGAAAGCTTGATAAGGGAAAGGCCTATGGTATTAAGCTTAAAAATATTTCATATGTAATAGGATTTGCTTCGACTGCTTTGGTGCTTGCGGTTACGCCGCTTCTTCTTAGATTTGTAATATTGACCGAGAAGGCACAAAGCTATCTTCTTGGAATGATGATCATCATGTCGATCTATATGATCGGAAGATGCGTAAATACCGTGTGTATCAATGGAATCCTGGACGGCGGAGGAGATACGATCTTTGATATGTACAGCCTTGCTATCTGTATGTGGGGAATCGCAATCCCGCTGGCTGTCCTCGGAGCCTTTGTATTTCACTGGAATGTGCTGCTGGTCTACGCCTGCACCTGCCTTGACGAAGTAGGCAAGATACCCTGGGTGATGATAAGACTGCGCAAATATAAGTGGGTGCAAAACCTGACTAAAGATTTTTGACACCCTAACTCCGTCCCCCGGGGTCAAAAAAATGACACAGGGGGACGGGGTTGGGGGTTCAAAATTTGGAGGTAGTATGGAGTTTCAGATATCACATTTATCGAAAAGTTACGGGAAGCATAAGGTCTTGACGGATGTGGATTATACCTTTGAAGAGGGGAAGATTTACGGGCTCCTGGGACGAAACGGAGCCGGAAAGACTACGCTTTTTAACTGCCTTAATCGGGATATCGATTTTGACAGTGGAAGCTTTTGCTTTAAAGATGGGGAGGAGATAAAGCCGGTAGAACCAACGGATATCGGATATGTTCTCTCCGTGCCGACAGTACCGGATTTTTTGACGGGCCGGGAGTTTCTGCGGTTTTTCTTAGATATTCATTCAGACGTGATTAAAAATCCTAAACCTATAGAAGAATACATGGATCTTGTGAAGATTCCCTTAGATACCAGGGACCGGCTTATGAAGGATTATTCCCACGGAACAAAGAACAAGATGCAGATGCTTATAAATATCATTGGGGGCTCTAAGCTGATGCTCTTGGACGAGCCCCTTACTTCTCTTGACGTCGTTGTGGCGGAGGAAATGAAGGACATCTTAAGGAGCCAGAAAGAGGGCAGAGTTTTAATCTTCTCCACTCACATTCTTGATATTGCATTGGATCTTTGCGATGAGATAGTCCTTTTAAATGGCGGAAAGCTGGAGCCCGTGGACAAGGCCGATCTTGGAAGTGAAGAGTTTAAGATAAAGATCATTGAGGCGCTTAAGGATGCAGAAGAAACTTAAAACGCTGGGGATAATCCTTAGCGTTGAGGACACGATCAATATAAACAGCATATTGGACGCTATAAGGCATCTCCCTCTTATCGGAAAGCATATCAGTGAGAAAATATACGGTATCAGGGTGCTTAAGATCCTTGCTCTTATTTTGTCTGTAAATATTGAGATTATCAAAGCCTTTTGGAAGCCGGTACTTTGGTTCGGAGCTTTGTTCGTTGCAACGCAGATGATAGGTCAGGGATATCCGGAATTTAAAGGGACGATCTTTCTTACAGGTTTTATCTGGATGCTTATTGTCAGTTCTGTTTTTTACAACATTTTCAATATTACAACAGAGACAAAGTATACGGTTTTTATCATGGGGATGGATGCAAAGGAGTACATAAAAGCAAGGCTTTTGTATAAGATTTTCACGCTGCTTTTAGGATACATCCTCTTCGGCATACCTACCGCACTCTTTGCGGGAGTAAAATGGTACCTTGCGCTCCTTATACCCTTATCCGGTATAGGAGTAAAAGCCGGGGTCGTAGCATACAGGATGCTTGTTTATTCCGCGCGTGTAACTATTGGAAAGAAGTCTAAAAAAGGCAGATCGGTAACCGTTGGTGGTAACGAGACATTAAGCGCAATACTTATGATAGTCCTGGGAATTGCGGGGATAGCTGCTTCAATCTATATTTTATATAACGGATACAGTCTGCCGGTTTTTATAGCGCACCTTGTTGCCGCAGCTCTAAGTGTCCCGGGCTTTCTAATCATAAATGCCTTTTCCGGCGGAATCTACCGAACGGCGCTATTTGCTGAACAGGAAGAGAATGAACAGATACAGATAAAAACAAAAAAGGCAAAAAAGAAAGAAGTAAAGATCGGTAAGGCTGAAGAAATAAGAACCGGCGCAAAAGGATTCAAGTATCTTAATGAACTATTTTTCAAGCGTCACGCAAACGCCTTTGCCGGAAGGCTCGTAGTTTCAATAGTGGCGGTGCTTATGATAACGGCTTTAGCAGGACTTCTCCTTTATTACGAAGTCGTAAGGCACGGAGTTACCGGAGATTCAGTTGTCAGATACGTTGTGGCAAGGCACCCCGGCGTATTCCCGCTTACAGTCTTTTTGGTAAATATTGGAGCGAGCATATGCCGTGCCATGTATGCAAATTGCGACTCGGCATTTTTGATGTACGGTTTCTACAAGACTCCGAAGGCCCTTCTTAAAATGTTTCGGATAAGAATGGGAGCGATTGTCAGATACAATATCGTTCCGCCCGTAATACTCGCGGTAATTTCCGTATTCACACTTGCTTTTACCGGAGGAGAGGATTACCCGCTGCAGTGTCTTTTCACCGCGGCCCAAATCTTTGTATTCTCGGTTTTGTCCTCCGTAAGACACCTTGCACTGTACTATATACTGCAGCCTTACAACAGCGATTATCTTGTAAAATCAAAGATGTACGGTTTGTTGTCATTTATAGTCGGAACAATACTCTTTGTACTTGTGTTTATCCCGGTTAATGCGCTTGTACTTACTGTGGTCGGACTGATCCTTTTAACTGTATACCTTATCGTATCTCAAAGCCTTGTCTATAAATTCGGCCCCAAAACCTTTCGAGTAAAATGACACAGGGGGACGGGGCCAAGGGTTCATAGTCAGAATAATTAAAAAATAGTCTGACTATGAACCCCTAACCCCGTCCCCCTGTGTCAAAAATTAGTGGAAGCGGTTGAAGAAGTTGGCCATGGGCTCTACTACGTCGCTCAGGTCTTTGATGGCTTTGTTAAGAGTCTCAAAGTCCATATTGTTGAGCTTATTGATAGTCTCGGTAACGGCTTCGGTGTTGTCCTCCACCATACTGTTTGAATTGTCGATAAGTACATTTGCCTGAGATACGAGGCCGCTGACCTCTTCGGTAATGCTGTTAAGATCGGCTACGATCGTATCGGTTTCCGCGATGATCTTATCTACTTCGGAAAGGCTGTTTCTCGCATGGTCCATAAAGCCGACAGCCTTAGGGATCAGCAAGACAAAGGCGGCGGCAAAGACAGCTACGATAAAGATTACGGCGAAGGCCGCTACTCTTGTAACTCTCGAGCTTCTCTTTTGATATTTTAGGATCTCGGCGAGAAGCTCCTGCGTTGATTTTTCACTGGCAGAGCTTTTCTTTTCCGGCGCGGGAGTGGTATTCTCACCCTCGGGAACAGTCTTTTCTACATCTGTAACATTGTTATCCATAAAAACCCTCCTTTTAAATAAAAACTTCTTATCAAGTATAGCACAATCTGTAGACTTTGACTAAATGCGGGGCTATGTCTATAATATTTCATTATGATAGAAATTAATGAACGGATATCGGTATTACAAAGCAGCGAAGAGCCTGTCCTTTCCGCGGACGTATACGTTATAAAGGGAGACAGGTTCAGCTATATAGTGGATGTGGGAAGCAATGACGAGGCTTTTACGCTTGTTAAAAGCATTCCAAATAAAAAGATCGTCATAACGCATTTCCACGAGGACCATACGGACAATCTTAGGCGCCTTGATATTCCGGACGAGGATATTTATGTCGGAGGCTATACCCGTAAATACACCGGAAAAGGTACGGAGGTAAAGGAAAAGATCGTCATCGAGGACGGGGTAAAGATTGTTATTGCGCCCCTTCCCAACAGCCATGCCAAGGGGTCACTCTGCGTAACCGTTGGAGATGAATATCTGATCATCGGCGACGCTTTTTACTCAAGTTCCAAGGGCTACAGCGTATCGCTCCTCGGAGAAGAGATAAAAACTCTGAAAAGCCTTGAGTTTAAAGAGGTGCTGATGAGCCATAAACAGCGCATGCACCCGCGGGAGATCGTTATCGGAAGCCTTGAAAAATTCTTTGCCCAAAGAGAAAAAGGCATCCCCTATATTCCCTTCGGCTAGAAAGTGTAATATAATTTGCCCATGAAAAAAATACTTAATTTTCTCAAAAAAGAGCTGATGCTGACCCTCGCTGTGCTGGCGGCAGTCATCTCTTTATTTATCACGCCTCCTGACAGGGAGCTCATATCGAAGATCGACTGGCATACCCTGGGTATGCTTCTTATGATGCTCTGCGTTTTGGAGGGCTTCAAAAAGGAAAACGTCTTAAGACCCGTTGTAGGGCTGGCTTCAAAGCTAAAGACTATGACAGCCCTCTCACTTTTCCTTATTTTCGGCGTTTTTTTCACGTCCATGTTTGTGACGAATGATGTTTCCCTAATCATCTTTGTACCCCTTACGATCCTGCTCTTTAGGGGCGGCGGGAAGGAAAAGTATATCTTACCCGTTATATCAATGGAAAATATCGCGGCTATCAGAGGCTCGCTCCTTACCCCCTTCGGAAGTCCGCAAAACCTCTTCCTCTACGGAAGAGCGGATGTAAGCGTCTGGAGATTTATGCTCCATATGCTCCCGCTTAATCTGATGTCGGCGGTACTCCTCGTCATCTTTGTACTCGTTCTTTTCAGAAAAGATTTAAAAGAGCCTATCGTTCAAAGCGGCGAAGACGAGGGCTGGTCAAAAGAGGGAAGAGCAAGAAGGATTACATACCTCGTACTTTTTGCGCTTATCATCTTTGTGATCGTAAGCCGTACAAAGTTTTGGTTCGTTGCGGTTGGAATCGTACTTATCGGAATACTTATCGCCGACAGAAAGATTTTCTTAAGGGTCGATTATATATTACTTGTGACCTTCCTTTGCTTTTTTATATTCTCTCAGTCAATCGCCGGAAATGCGCAGATTGCGGAGTTTTTAAAGAAGGTGGTAACGGGACGCGAGTACTGGATCACCATCGCTGTCAGCCAGGTTATATCCAATGTTCCGGCATCGATCGTTTTGTATCCTTTCTCGGAGAATTTCGCGGGACTTATATATGGCGCAGATACCGCGGGCCTTGTCTCCCTTATAGGATCTTTGGCCTCCGTCATCAATTACCGTATCTACGTAAGAGAGTACCCCGGAAAGGGGAAGGAATTTGTCAAGGTATTTACTCTTGTCAGCTGGGCGTTTTTCGCGATAGTCGTAATCCCGGGATTTTTCTTGAGCAAATGGAGATTTTTTTAGCAGTGTGTTAAAATGAAAAAGTAACCGGGTTTCATGTCTTAAGCTTAAGAGGGAGCTTAATCAAATGACCGTCAGCACGGGAGAGAGAATGAAAATCACAATACTTGGAGCCAGGGGTTCAGTTCCTGCCGAGGGAGAAGATATGCTCGAATTCGGCGGGGCTACTTCCTGCGTTTTAATTCAGACAGGGGATGACTCTGTCTTTTTTGATGCCGGAACGGGGATCATGAAATGTCCCGATCTTGGAAACAGCCGGATATCACTTTTCTTGACACATCCACATATAGATCATCTGATGGGATTTCCCTTCTTTCCTTGCATAAACGAAAAAGACAGAATAATAGATATCTACGCTGTAAAATCGGGAGATGAATCGGCAAAAAAGCAGTTTGAAAACTTTCTGTCGCCGCCTCTTTGGCCCGCAAGAGCGGAGGACTATCCGGCTGATATAAGGTTCCACGATATAACCTTTCCCGTAAAGGTAGGAAATGCTGTGATCACGGGGATCCCTTCGGTCCATCCCGGCGGAGGATGGGTTTATAAATTTGAGTGCGGCGGAAAAAGCGTCGTTTACGCTACAGACTATGAATACGACGAAGGAAAAGTCGGAGAATTAATTGACTTTGCCTTCGAAACGGATCTTTTACTTATAGATGCGCAGTATACCGAAGAAGAGTTTGAAAAAAAGCGGGGTTTCGGACATTCGTCCCACATCCTTGCTTTGGAGATAGCTAAAAAGTGCAGGGCAAAAAAAGTGCGTTTTGTGCACCACGATCCGACACATACGGATGAATTCCTGCGCAAAATGGAGGCACAGGTAAAGGCGGAGAATACGTCCTTTGCCAGAAGAGGAGAGGTGATAGATTTATGAGCGATACAGAAAGATCAAACATCATTAAAGGAAGCAACATAACCAACGATCCAGCCTTCCTAACCGGCGGTTACAGCATAGACCGTATGATAAAGATCGCACTGGACCTTTCTGCGGAAAAGAATTTCGACAATCTGATGCAAAAGATCCTCTT
>JAFPRD010000084.1:0-2136 GCA_017401005.1 Lachnospiraceae bacterium | reverse complement strand
TCCTGATCTTTGCGGGAGGAATGAATGCGGAGACCACAAAAACCTGGATGCTTATCGTTCCCTTTACGGGCGGTATGATACTTCCGGCGAATGTGATGCTGGGATATGTATCATGGCCTGTAATCCTTGCTGCGTTTGTAGCATTTGCGGTTTTAATAGTATTTTTGGTTTATATGGCGGGAAGAATCTATAAAATGATGAGCCTTTACAAGGGCAATAAGATCTCTATCTCAGAGGTGCTTAAAAGAACCTTTGAGGGGACTAGAAATTAGGCTTAAATGCCACATTTTGCGGATATTTATTTGCAATACCACTAAATATATGATATACTAAATCGGTGTGAACAAATGTTCATACCGATTTTTTATAGAGTAAAGATAGTAGGAGTTTTTATGGCAAAAGAAGTTTATGACGCGTCCAGTATTACCGTCCTTGAGGGACTTGAAGCTGTCAGAGTGCGTCCCGGAATGTATATTGGTTCTGTTACCACAAAAGGTCTGAACCATCTTGTTTACGAGATAGTTGATAACTCGGTGGATGAGCATTTAGCCGGTCATTGCGATAAGATATATGTTACTTTGGAAAAAGACGGTTCCGCTACCGTATCCGACAACGGAAGAGGTATTCCCGTCGGAATGCACGAAAAAGGCATCAGCGCCGAAAGACTCGTATTTACTACGCTTCACGCCGGCGGTAAGTTTGACAACAATGCCTACAAGACAAGCGGCGGTCTCCACGGCGTAGGTTCGTCCGTTGTTAACGCTCTTTCAAAGCACCTTACCGTTACTGTTAAAACTGGCGGAGAGATATTTAAGGATTCCTACGAGCGCGGAATCCCTACAACTGAGCTTGTTAAGGGCCTTTTACCCGTTATCGGAAAGACCAGAGAGCACGGAACCTGCATCAATTTCCTCCCCGATGACGAGATTTTTGATCGTACGAGATTTGCTGAGGCGGATATCAAGAACAGGCTTCATGATACTGCTTATCTTAACCCCAATCTTACGATCTATTACAAGGATTTAAGAGGGGATGAGCCCGAGGAGATTACATACCACGAGCCCGACGGTATCGCCGGATTCATCCGTCATATGAACGCCAACAACGAGGCTGTTACCGATGTTTGCTATTTTTCCGGAGAGTACGAGGGAATCTTTGTTGAATGTGCTTTTCAGTATGTCAACGAGTTCCATGAAAACGTCCTCGGATATTGTAACAATATCTACAACTCCGAGGGCGGAACCCACCTTACGGGATTCAAGGCGCAGTTTACTACGATCATCAATTCCTACGCCCATGAGCTCGGTATTTTAAAGGAAAAAGACAACAACTTTACCGGTGCCGACGTACGTAACGGTATGACCGCCGTTATCAGCATCAAGCATCCCGACCCCAGATTCGAAGGTCAGACTAAAACTAAGCTCGACAACCAGGATGCTTCGAAGGCTGTATCAAAGGTTACTTCCGACGAAGTTACAAGATATTTTGACCGTAATCTTGATACTTTAAAGAATATAATAGGCTGTGCCGAAAAGGCAGCCAAGATCCGTAAGACAGAGGAAAAAGCAAAGACCAATATGCTTACAAAGCAGAAATTTTCCTTTGATTCCAACGGAAAACTTGCAAACTGCATTTCAAAAGACGCTTCAAAGTGCGAAATCTTTATCGTAGAGGGAGATTCTGCAGGCGGTTCTGCAAAAATGGCCAGAGACCGTAATTACCAGGCAATACTTCCCATCAGGGGTAAGATCCTAAACGTCGAGAAGGCTTCCATGGATAAAGTCCTTGCAAACGCCGAGATAAAGACGATGATCAACGCCTTCGGATGCGGATTTTCGGAAGGCTACGGCAATGACTTTGATATTACAAAGCTTCGCTACGACAAGATTATAATCATGGCCGATGCGGACGTTGACGGAGCGCATATTTCAACGCTTTTGCTTACATTGTTCTACCGTTTTATGCCTCAGCTTATATTTGAAGGTCATGTTTATATAGCTATGCCGCCTCTTTATAAGGCAATGCCCGCAAAGGGACAGCAGGAGTATCTTTACGACGATAAGGCTCTTGAGAAGTATCGCAAGAATCACAAGGGAAGTTTTACTCTTCAGAGGTATAAAGGTCTCGGTGAGATGG
>JAFPRD010000083.1:0-2623 GCA_017401005.1 Lachnospiraceae bacterium | reverse complement strand
GGTAGCGGACTCTTTTGTACTTGTACCGGAACAGATTGCGATGATCGCATCAATAACCAATGTCTTCGGACTGTCTCTCGAAAAATCTACGATAGCTGCTATCGTAAGCGGAACTCTCGGAACAGCGGGAACGACCATCGCGGGAAAAACTGTTGTATCGGGAATCCTTAAGCTGATCCCGGGAGCGGGCTCGGTAGTCGGAGGAGCGATATCGGGAAGTGTTGCGGCGGCACTTACTGCGGCTCTCGGCGAGGCGTATATCGCACTTATGGTTTCCATACTTAAGGGAACTATAAAGATCGGCGACCTCAGCACAGAAAAAGGCCGAAAGATGATCGCGGATCTGTTTAAGAACAAGCTGAAATTAAAGCGCGACAACAAGGGAAAGCTCCTTGACGAAAAAGACAACGATTTCGGCGAAAATAAAGAACTAAAAGAAGGACAAAGAAATGGCAACAAAGAAGATTAATTACAAAAAATACACGGACTTTATAGTTGAAAAAACAACCACTTTACTTGGCATCGACTCCCCCACGGGATACACCGAAGAAGCCGCTGCCTGGGTAAAAGAGGAATTTGAAAAGCTCGGATTTAAAGCACAGATCACAAATAAGGGCGGCGTTATCGTAGACCTTACCGGAAAGAACAAAAAGGACGGACTTTTGCTGGAGGCGCATACCGATACCTTAGGCGGTATGGTTAAGACAATAAAGGGCGACGGACGTCTTACTCTTACAAATTTAGGCGGTATGAACCCCAATAATGCTGAGGGCGAGAACGTCAGAGTAGTAACCAAATTCGACGGAATCTACGAGGGAACATTCCAGCTTGTAAATGCTTCAATACATGTAAACGGGGAGTACAATGACACAAAGCGTTCATGGGATACCTGCGAGGTTGTTCTCGACGAAGATGTAAAGAGCAAGGAGGATGTACAAAAACTCGGAATATCCGTTGGTGATATTGTTTGCTTCGAACCAAGAGTCAGAGTTACGAAGTCGGGCTATATCAAGTCCAGATTCCTCGACGACAAACTTAGCGTGGGAATTCTTCTGGGCCTGGCAAAATATATATCTGACAACAAGATCACGCCTAAGCGCGCCCTTTACGCGCATATTACAGTCTTCGAGGAAGTAGGACACGGCGGATGCGGAAATGTACCCGGGGGATGCACCGAAGCAATCTCTGTTGACATGGGATGCGTCGGCGAAGGACTTACCTGCACCGAAAGACAGGTGTCTATCTGCGCCAAGGACAGCGGCGGACCTTACAGCTACCCCGTTGTCAAGGGACTTGTGGAGGCCGCTAAAAAGATCGGCGCTGATTATGCGGTAGATATTTATCCTCATTACGGAAGCGACGTTGAGGCAACCTTGGGCGCCGGAAACGACTTAAAGCACGGACTTATCGGAGCGGGTGTATACGCATCCCACGGATACGAGAGAAGCCATAAAGACGGCGCGGAAAATGTTTTAAAACTCCTTTGCGAGTATGCTTTAAATTAATGGATCATATTTATGTAGCAATCGATCTGAAGTCTTTCTACGCCTCTGTTGAGTGCGTGGAAAGAAAACTGGATCCGCTTAATGCCAACCTTGTTGTGGCGGACAATTCAAGGACTGAAAAGACAATCTGTCTGGCGGTTTCTCCGGGGCTTAAATCCTACGGCATCCCGGGAAGAGCCCGCCTCTTTGAAGTTACGTCAAAACTTCGGGATGTCAACGCGGAGCGAAAATATAAGGCTCCGGGAAGGCGGTTTTCGGGAAAGAGCATTTTTGCAAGCGAGCTGAAAGAAGACCCTGCTCTTGAAGTTGATTTTGTCTGTGCAACGCCGAGGATGGCGCTGTATATGAAGTACAGTACGAATATCTACAAGATCTATCTAAAGTATGTGGCGCCGGAGGATATTCTTGTATATTCCTGCGACGAGGTTTTTATAGATGTAACGAGCTATCTTTCGATGTACCATTGCACGGCTCATGAACTTGCCCTAAAGATGGTCAGGGATGTTCTTACGCAAACGGGAATCACGGCAACCGCCGGAATCGGAACCAATCTTTTCCTTGCAAAGATCGCGATGGATATAGTTGCAAAAAAGATGCCGGCGGATGCGGACGGCGTACGTATTGCGGAGCTGGATGAAAGAGGATTCAGGGAAAAGCTCTGGGACCACAAACCAATCACTGATTTTTGGCGGGTAGGCGCGGGTACGGCGAGGCGTCTTGCAAAGCTTGGACTATTTACAATGGGAGATGTGGCACAGTATTCCGAGAGCTGTGAGGATGTTTTGTACAAGACCTTCGGAGTAAACGCAGAGCTGCTCATTGACCATGCCTGGGGCTGGGAACCCTGTACGATTGGGGATGCCAAGAGCTTTAAGCCCCAAACCAATTCCCTAAGCCAGGGACAGGTTATGACGAGGCCATACGAATACAAAGAAGCGGGAATCATAGTAAGAGAAATGGCGGAGCTTTTAAGCCTTGATCTTGTGCGCAAGGGGATGGTCACGGATCAGATAGTTCTAACCATAGGTTACGAGTCGGTAAAGGATGCAAAGAGCCTTGGCTCGTTTGAAGGCGAGCTTACCCTTGACAGGTACGGTCGGATTACTCCGAAACATGCT
>JAFPRD010000010.1:0-3673 GCA_017401005.1 Lachnospiraceae bacterium | reverse complement strand
GTTTGGAAGATCGGTTTCTTTTGGAGTCGGAGTAAACTGGGGCCCCGCCGTTGTAGGCAATATCGGAGCGCCGCTTCGTATGGACTATACTGCAATCGGAGATACTGTAAACACTGCAGCGCGTCTTGAAGCTAACGCCCCTGGAGGAAAGGTATATATAAGCCGTGCGGTTGCAGATGAACTTGGCGACAGAATTACCTGTACCTCCCTTGGGGACTCAATAAAACTTAAAGGTAAAGCTGAAGGCTTTGAAGTGCTTGAGCTTAACTCAATCGTATAATAAAAAAAGATAATCAGGGTGCAAAAAAGGCAAGGGCTATTGCGCCGGGCCCAATATGTGTACCAATAGTACATCCAACGGTATGGATGGGCAGTTCCTTTCCGGAACTTATATATGTTTCATAAATAGAGGTTGAGTCCTCAAGATATTTATCAAGCATATTTCTTGAGTGCCCTGTGTAGGCTAAAGAGAGCGGCTTTGTAAAGTTAATGCCGTTCTCTTTTTTTACAAGTTCCATCAGCTTATTATTACCGTTTTTTGACCCTCTTGCCATACCAAGAAAGATGACTTCGCCATCGACAACGGATACAACGGGTTTTATATTTAGCAAAGTGCCTGCAGCAGCGACGGTTGCGGATATACGACCACCTTTTTTAAGATATTCCAGGGTGTCAAGAAGAGCGATGAGATGAATATGTTTCTTTTCCTCTTCGATTTTTTCAACGATTTCATCTATAGACCGGCCTTTGCTTATAAGGTCAAGGGCCATTTCTATAAGAATACGCTGACCGATGGTTACATTTAACGAATCTACGACGCGTACTTTGTCTCCGAAATCTTCCGCGGCAATATTGGCGCTTTGGAAGCATCCGGAAAGTTTACTTGAAAGAGTAATGCAAAGAACCTCATCTCCGTTTTCGGTCAGCTTTTTATAGTATTCCTCAAATTCGTAGGGAGGAACCTGACTCGTTTTAGGAAACTCGTCTGTCTCGATAAGCTTTGAATAAAAGCCGTTGTGGTCAAGGTCTACGCCGTCTCTAAAGGATTCTTCTCCAAAATTAACAACCAAAGGAATTACAGTAATGCCGAGGCTTTCAGCCTCTTTTTGTGTAATATCGGAAGCGGAATCTGTAAGTATTTTAATAGCCATATTAGTCCTTTCGATAAGTGCGTTATAGGAAACTATGAAGAATAATACGACTTTGGACGTGACTTGACAAACCACATAAAGTGGTGGAGACGGCTACTACAAAAAGTCTTTACTACGGCTTTCGCTTACAGATTCCGGGTAATGTGCGGATTATCTATATACGTCTACGGTAATGGAAAGCTTACCTTTTTTGGTAACCTTAGGCTGTCCGGAGATCTTGAATTTCCCGTACCCTCTGGCGTTTATAACATCGCCTTCAGATACTGTTTTTGAATTGTTCTCGCAAAGCCTGCCGCCAATGAAAACCTTTCCGGCGCGAAAGATTTCTAAAGAATCGTTTCTTGACAGATTAAAGACTTTAGATATGAGAGCGTCAGCTCTGGCGGAAGAAACCTGCACAGTAAGCTCCTCGGGGATATCCTCGGGGAGCTTACTCTTTTCGCTGACAATAGAGCATTTAACGTTTGTATGTTTTACTTTATCGAGAGTGCCGCAGATAAACTCAGAAATAGAATCAAGGCAGAAAAGATAGGCCTCCTTTTCTCCGGCTTTGATATCGCCGAGGACATCTCTTTCGATACCAAGGTTCATAAGGGCTCCGAGGAAATCGCGATGGCTTAACTTGTCCGCAAATTTTTCCATTAAAGGGGTGATATGTATACAAACTATAGGAATTTCGGCTTCGTACCCGAGAGCTTCGGGGTCTCCGAATCTGACCAGCATTCTCTCTGCTCCCTCATATCCTCCGTAAAGATGAGGAGAAGCGTAGGAAAGCTCTTTTTCCAAACTAAAGTAAGCCTCCTGCTCGCCGATGGAGAGGAAGCTGCTGAAGGTGTAGATGTTTTGGTTGTAGGAGCGCTCCGCAAGGTCGCGGAGACGGTTTTGCAAAACCTTTAATTCGTCATTGTTCATGGTAAAAATCCCTAAAAAAATGCGGGAGCCGAAGCTCCCGCATATTATAGCATAGATTAATCAGATTCCAAAAGCGGCAAGAAGCTCTTCCTTTGACTTAAATCCAACGGAAGTTGTGGTTGCCTGACCACCCTTAAAAAGGATTACGGTAGGGATGCTCATAATATTGTACTTTGAAGCAAGAGCCATCTGCTCGTCAACGTTTACCTTACCAACCTTAACAACTCCGGCCTTCTCCTCGGCAATCTGAGCGATGATGGGTCCGAGCTTCTTGCAGGGGCCGCACCAGGTAGCCCAAAAGTCAACGATTACGGGAACATCGGAATTAAGAACCTCTGCCTCAAAATTATCCATAGTTAAAGTAATTTCTGCCATTTTAATATCCTCTTATCTTTCCTAAAATAGTTTAAAGTTTCTTTGTCTTAGAAATTTTCAATGTAGTGTGCTGCCGCGGTAGCTGTATTTGCTCCGTCTGAAACAGCGGTTACGACCTGTCTTAAAGCCTTTGTACGAACATCTCCGGCTGCGAAGAATCCGGGGGCTGAAGTTACGCCGGTTTCGTCAGCAACGATGTAGCCGGCTTCATTTTTCTCTACGCATTCGGGAACAACGCGGCTTACGGGTACTGATCCTGCGGCAACGAAGATTCCGTCGATATCAAGAACTCTGCCGCCTACAAGTCTTACGGAATTAACTCTGTCTGAGCCAAGAATCTCTTCAACCTGTGAATTGAGTACAAGCTCGATGTTTTCCTTGCTCTTAACTCTGCCCACTGTAATCTCTGCGGCGCGGAAAGCATCGCGTCTGTGGATGAGATATACCTTTTCGCAAAGGGTTGAAAGATAAAGCGCATCATCAAGGGCAGTATCTCCTCCGCCAACAACAGCGGTAACCTTTCCTCTGTAGAAAGCACCATCGCAGGTAGCGCAGTAGGAAACGCCCTTAGCTGCAAATTCGTTTTCACCGGGAACGCCTAAGTGTCTGTGTACGGCGCCGGCAGCATAAATAATAGCTTTAGCTTCGTTAACAGCTCCGTCAGCAGTCTTAACGATCCAGTGTTTGTCATTTGCATCCTGGGAAATCTCAGTGACAGTAGCTTCAAGGAAATTGACACCGAAGCTTGCGGCATGTTGCCTGAACTGTTCGCCCATGCTGTAGCCGTCGAGACCGGGTAAACCGAGATAGTTGTCAACCTTGCTGCTGAGGGCGATCTGACCTGTACCCTCGTAATCCTTCTCGATGACGAGAAGATTTAAATTGGCACGAATGCCATAGATAGCCGCGGATAATCCCGCAGGGCCACTTCCGATAATTATTAAATCCAACATTTTTAAACCTCCTTAATCGGGCAAAACGAAAACGTGTTGTCAAGTGTGTGTTCAATCGAAGGTTTTATTTGTAGATTATCTGTATTATATTTACTAATCTTCAAAAAAGCCAGCGTTTATTTCGAAATTTATTAATTGTTTATAATTAAGCATTTTTCTTTCGGGAGAAAATCTTGCCGAATTTTTCCATGATCTCGGCAGTTTTCTGTTCCCGAAGCAGGGCCCTTTGTTCCTTCTTTTCGGCCTTTTCGGCTTCGATTACGGAAAGGATATCGGTATAGC
>JAFPRD010000082.1:0-20645 GCA_017401005.1 Lachnospiraceae bacterium | reverse complement strand
GATGACTACGGTATCGCATGCTGCGTATCTTCAATGGTTATCGGTAAGGAAATGCAGTTCTTCGGAGCTCGTGCAAACCTTGCAAAATGTCTCCTTTACGCTCTTAACGGCGGTATCGATGAGAAGACCAAGAAGCAGGTTGGTCCCAAGTATCGTCCTTATGAAGGTGATGTTCTTGAGTATGATAAGGTTATGGACAAGTTCATGGATATGATGGAGTGGCAGGCTGACGTTTACGTTAACACCCTCAACATCATCCACTACATGCATGATAAGTACTGCTATGAGAGAGCAGAGATGGCTCTTCATGACAGAGACGTTAAGAGATACTTCGCAACAGGTGTTGCAGGTCTTTCAATCGTTGCTGACTCACTTTCAGCTATCAAGTACGCTAAGGTTGAAGTTATCCGTGACGAGGATGGCATCATCGTAGACTTCAAGACTACCGGTGACTTCCCTAAGTACGGAAACGACGATGACCGTGTAGATGATATCGCTCAGGATATCGTTCACAAGTTCATGACTGCTGTTAGACGTCATCACACCTACAGAAACGGTGTTCCTACAACCTCTATCCTTACCATTACTTCAAACGTTACCTACGGTAAGGCTACCGGTAATACTCCTGACGGACGTAAGAAGGGACAGCCTTTCGCTCCCGGTGCTAACCCTATGCACGGCCGCGATACTCATGGTGCTGTTGCTTCCCTTTCTTCAGTATCTAAGCTTCCTTTCAATGATGCACAGGACGGTATCTCAAATACCTTCACCATCATCCCCGGAGCTCTCGGTAAGGAAGATCAGGTATTTGCAGGAGACATCGAGCTTGACCTTAACAAATAATGTTCCGCGTTATTTGCAAGCAAGTTGTAAATTATTGATTGACAGGAGGACCCATCATGGATCAGAAGGATAAAATTGATGATCTTATCAAGATGCTTGATTCCGGTATGGAAAAGGGCGTTGGACATGTAAATGTCCTTGCTGATGAAAAGCAGGAAGATACTTGCGACGTGCAGACTCTTGGATGCACCGACTGCTCAAGAACTCCTCTTGCATGCAGCGTTCCTACTCTCCATGATGGGATCGATGATTTTAAATAATTTTAGGAGGAATAAATTATGGCACAGGCAAACAGTGCACAGGTTAATAACCTTGTAAATCTTCTTGATGGCTATGCTACCAAGGGTGGACATCACCTTAACGTTAACGTTCTCAACAGAGATACTCTTCTTGATGCTCAGCAGCATCCCGAGAACTACCCTCAGCTTACCATCCGTGTATCCGGTTATGCAGTTAACTTCATTAAGCTTACTCCCGAACAGCAGGCTGACGTTATCTCCAGAACCTTCCACGAGGCTCTCTAATAGTCGGTAAGACTAACCAATTGTTTTTTCAAAGGTCTGTCGTTTCTTACGGCAGACCTTTTTCACTTAGTCTGTTTCAGTAAATCAACAGTTTCAATAAAGAACATGAGACTACATTCAGTAAGCCTTCCTTTTGGGAAGGCCATAAACATATTTAAATATCTTATCTTAACTATTCCGCTTACTTTTCTTCTTACAGGATGTGAAAAAAAGCTCCCGGTCTATACCGAAGAGGTTCACATCACCATCCCCGGGATGGAAGACGAAGTAAAGCTTGCATTTCTCTCCGATCTGCATATTATTACTCTTAGCGATGAGATCGATGAATCTCAAAAGGATACCGTTGCAGCAAGAGTTGGCTGGTCTTCCTACGAAGGTGTAAGTGCCAAAGATCAGTGGAGCGGCTGGGTTGATACTCTAATTGGCTCTGACGCCGATTATATCCTCTTTGGAGGCGATATGGTTGATGTCCCCACTCTTTCAAATATAGAAGCGCTGAAAAAAGATATGGAACGGCTAAATAAGCCCTATATGTATATTCGAGCAGACCACGACCAAAGCTACAGTCCTTATTTGGTCAAAGACTTAACCGATGAGAAAACTCTCGGCTATCAAAACAGTATCTGCGAAGTTGAGGACGTTTATATAAAAGAATTTGACAGCTTTATTATAGTAGGCTGGAATCTCTCCACTTCCCTTATCACGCCGGAAGGTCTGGAGAAAATTAAAGAAGCCGCAAATACTGGCAAGCCGCTTGTACTGCTGACTCATGTACCGATACAGCCCCTCGGAGATGACAGCCTCTCCGATATGTCCAAAGAAGTTTATCAGGACAGAGCACTTATTTGGGGCAGATACCCGAACTATACCTCTTATTTTCCGACGCCCGATACCCCCAACGGCATCGCCACAGGAGAACTGATGGATATGATATACGCCGAAGATTCTCCCTTTACGGAAGTTTTATGCGGCCATTTGCATTTTACCTGGGACGGACAGCTCACCGAAAAAGTCCATCAGCACGTTTTCTCCGCCGCATTTGACAGGTATATGGGAATTATAACAATATCAGGAGAATAACGCCTTTTACAGGCTTTATATATTTAACGATTTAGTATATATTTAATATACATTAAAAAATAGGAGTAAATATTATGGACGGTAGAATTCATTCGCTTGAAAGCTTTGGAACAGTGGACGGTCCCGGAACACGCTTTGTCGTTTTCGTTCAGGGATGTCCTATGCGCTGCAAATACTGCCACAATCCCGATACTTGGGCTATGACAGGCGGTCAGATGATGACTACGGATTACATACTTGAACAGTACCACCGAAACGAGCCCTTTTATCGTAACGGCGGTGGACTGACAGTAACCGGTGGTGAGCCCTTGATGCAGATAGACTTTCTCATCGAACTGTACGGAAAATGCAAGGAACAGGGAATACACACCTGCCTTGATACATCGGGTATCGCTTTTAATCCCGATAATGCCGCTATGATGGAGAAATTTGATCGTCTTATGCCTCTTGTGGACCTCGTAATGCTTGATATCAAGCATATCGACCCCGAGCATCATAAGGAGCTTTGCAAGCAGCCCAATGAAAATATCCTGAAGTTCTGCGCATATCTAAACGAGAAAAAAGTAGATATGTGGATCCGACACGTAATCGTACCGGGAATCACAGACGATGACAAGTATCTTTACGACCTTGGATATTTTATCGGCCAGTTTAGTAACCTGAAGGCTCTCGATGCCCTCCCCTACCACACGATGGGAGAGACAAAATACGAAAAGCTGGGTATCGAATATCCTCTTAAGGGTGTTCCCGCTATGGACAAAAAAATCCTTATTGAGAAAAAGGAAAAGATACTCGACGGAATACGTGCCAGAAGAAATGAAAATCATTAATGTTGAAAATATTCTGACATTTTATCAATAATCATATAACTAACCAAGATTAGTTGGGACTTTTTATCAATAACCCTTGATATTATCTGACTATTACGATATTATTACATCATAAAATTTGTCAAATATTTGACAGAGATTAGCAAATAATCTGATCTATAACAGGAGGAAAACTATTATGGCATATGTAATTGGAGATGCTTGTGTTGCTTGTGGCGCATGTGAGGCTAACTGCCCCGTTGGTGCTATCAGCATGGGCGACGGAAAGTTCGAGATCGATCCCGATAAGTGCATCGATTGCGGAAGCTGCGCAGGTGGATGCCCCGTAGGAACTATCCAGCAGGGATAATCTAAAGAAGCCTTTGATTTAGGGCTTCAAAACAAAGCGTAAATACAAACCCCCGTGGTATAGATTACCACGGGGGTTTATTATTGTTTAAATTTTTACTGCTATAAAAAGTCTTTAGCGGCTGAGCTGTCTCGCGCTTTATTACGCCAGCACGCCTTCTTCAAGGTGGTCATACTGCTGCATTACAAGGGAGTAGTAATATCCCTTCTTGTCCATAAGTTCTTTATGGGTACCTTTTTCAACAATCTTTCCGTCACGTACCGCAAGGATAATATCCGAGTCCGTAATGGTCGAAAGTCTGTGGGCAATAACAAAGCTTGTACGGCCTTCTGTAACGGTTCCGATAGCATTCTGTATCGTTCTCTCCGTAACGGTATCGACAGAGCTTGTCGCCTCGTCAAGGACAAGGATCCTGGGATCAGCCAGAATTGCTCTTGCAAAAGAGATAAGCTGTCTTTCACCGGTAGAAAGCATTCCTCCGCCTTCTCCCACATCGCTGTCAAGGCCCTTATCCATCCTCTTAACTATTCCGTCCGCGGAAACAAGTTCCAGCGCCTTCCAGATCTCCTCATCTGTGGCGTCGGTTTTACCGTAGCAAAGATTCTCTCTGATGGTTCCGGTAAAGAGATGTGGCGTCTGTAATACATATCCGATATGGCTGTGAAGCCAAAGCTGCGAGCGCTCTCTTGCGTCTCTTCCGTCTATAAGGACTCTTCCAAGAGTAGGCTCAAAGAATCTGCAGACAAGGTTTACAAGAGTGGATTTACCTGCTCCCGTCTCTCCTACGATTGCAACGCTCGAGCCCTGAGGTACCTTAAGATTAAAGTGCTCAAGTACCATCTCATCTCCATCGGGATACTTAAATGACACATCATCAAACTCTATATCGCCGTTAAGTCCTTCCCAATTTTCCTTCTTTGGATTGAAAGTATCTCCGTACTTTTCTACAACTTCCGGTGAATCCGCAACATCAGACTGCGTGGTAAGGAGCTTATTAACTCGCTCGATATTTACCTGTACCTGTACAAGGGCCGCGAAATCGGAGATGATAGTCTGTATGGGATCCATGATCCCGAGAGCATAGCTCATAAATACGGAAAGAGTTCCGATGAGCATGATTCCTTCGGCTGTCATATAGCCTCCGCGCCAGAGCACAAGCGAAAGGATGACCGATCCGATGAGCGAAACCAGTGAAGAGAAAAGTGCTGAGTGATGAGCCGTTCTGACAGAAGCCTTTCTCATCACATCTGTATCTTTTCTGAAGTCCTCATTCATCTTATCTTCAGCCGCAAGAGTCTTGATTGATCTTACGCCGGTGATACCTTCGTTAAAGTCACCGGTAATCTTTGAGTTGAGTTCTCTGACCTTTCGGTTAAGAACAGTGAGCTTCTTTTCAAAGAATATTATGACGAAAACGGCTACGGGTATCATCGCCACAACGATTAGTGCGAGCTTGACATTGGTTATAAACATAACCACTATAACGCCAACAATGTACGAAAAGCTCCATACAAACTCCATCATAAACCAGCTTACAAGCTCTCCTATCTTTCCGGAGTCGCTCATAACTCTTGCGTGAATATAACCAACATTGTTTTGGTTAAAATATGAAAACGAAAGAGTCTGAAGGTGGTTAAAGGATGCGTTTCGCATATCCCTGTTGACCCAAAGCTCAAGTCTGCTGCAAAGGAAGGTTGTGAAATAGTCGATTACAACCTTACCGATAAGAAACACCATATACAAAGCTATAACATAACCAATGGTGTCCAGTGTTTTAAGGGCTACGTTATGGTTTATAACGTATTTGTTAAAGAGCGGGAATATTGAATCGATTCCGCTGCTAACCATTCCCATAAGGATCATAAAGATGATCCTTGTCTTGTATTTTTTAAGAAAAGGCATAAGCGTAGGTATTCCAAAAAACGGAAGCTTAACCCTTTCCTCTTTTTTATTCTGTTCTTCCATATAGATCTCCTAAAACTATGATATACTTATTGCTACGCAATCCGTATAAGCATTCGCATTACGCAGGCCTCTGAAGCATAAATATCTTCTTGTACAGCCCTTCCTGTGCGATAAGTTCATCGTGAGTTCCCTCCTGAACTATCTTTCCGTGGTCAAGAACAATAATCTTATCGGCATGCATAAGTGTAGAAATTCTGTGCGCAATAAGTATTGTAGTTGTGCCTTTGGATTTTTCCTTAAGGGCACTTCGAATCTTGACATCGGTTTCCGCGTCAACCGCCGAAAGGGAATCGTCAAAGACCATAATAGGGGGCTCTCTAAGAAGCATCTGCGCGATTGCCGTACGCTGTTTTTGACCACCCGAAAGAGTTACTCCTCTCTCTCCTACGTAGGTCTCATATCCCTTAGTAAACTTTTCGATGGCTTCGTCTAAAGCCGCAATCTTAGACGCTGCCTTTACGTTATCCATATCGATCGACTCTGCTGTAATAGCGATATTTTCAGCAAGAGTACCCGAGAAAAGATATGGCTCCTGAAGTACGATTCCGATATTCTTTCTAAGGAAACTTCTCTTTATATCTCTGATGTCCTTATCACCGATGGTTATGCTTCCCGAGCATTCGCTCTCTTCGTCAATCTCAAGGAGTCTGTCAAGAAGCTGTATAAGGGTGGACTTTCCGGATCCTGTTCCCCCGAGTATACCGACCGTTGATCCGGCAGGGATTGTAAAGGAAACATTGTCCAGTACCTGTGTGTACTTAATTTCAGAGGGAGCAGCAAGCTTCTTCTCTTCCTCTTCATCGCTTCCGGAGTTGTCCTCTTTTTCGCTTACAGGATAAGCAAAGGTTACGTTTCTGAAAGCGATCTCACCTCTCATATCCGCCTCTCCGGCGCCTTCTCTGTCTTTTTCTTCCTCGGAATTCATAATATATCTGATTCGGTCAATGGAGATTCCGGCTTTACTCATCTCGGAAATAACTCTTCCGAGGGATCTTACAGGCCAGGTAAGCATCGCATTGTAAGAAATGAACGCAATAAGCTCACCGGTTGTAAGCTGTCCTTTTACGCAAAAAGCCGCGCCAAAAGCAACAACAAGCATTACCTGCGTACCGCTTACGATATCTCCGGATGCCCAAAAGAAGGAAAGAAGCTGCATCAGTCTGATCCACATTCCGCAATACTTCTCATTGGCCTTTCCGAATCTTTCCCTCTCGTAGCTTTCCTTTCCGAAAGCCCTTACGACTCTGACTCCGCTGAGGTTTTCCTGTACCATAGCGGAAAGTCTTCCCTCCATATCGTCTACCTTTTGGAAGGATGAACCGATCTTTCTGTGGAAGATAAGGGAATATCCGACTATAACAGGTACAAGCGAGATTGCTATCATCGCCAGCTTTACGTTGATGTTAAGCATAAATACGATAGACATTACGATCAGGATGATAACCCTTACGAGGTTGGTCAGCTGATCGGATAAGAATCTTCTTACCGTATCAACATCGGATGTGCATCTCTGGATAATATCTCCCGTCTGGTTCTCGTTATGCCATTTAACGGGGAGATGGATGATGTGGTCATAAAGGGTATCCCTCATATTGCAGACCAGCTTTTCACCGCCCTTAGCGTTAAATAAGCGGAAGAAATATCTGCTTATAACCGACAAGAGCGCTACCCCCAGGATCAAAAGAGCTATGATGTAAAGGTGGCTCTTTAGGAATTCCTCTCCTCCGATACGAGCTATCATCCCTGTAAGAAATGCGGGGATATTAGCTTCCTCCTCTCCGATAACAGCATCAACCGTGTATGCGATTATTCTCGGGTTAACAAGATCAAGCAAAGCGACAAGAGCTCCGCAGATCATACAGGCAATGAAAAACCTCTTACTGCCCTTCAAAAAAAACATTAATAAACTACTTCTCTTTTTAAATCTCTTTTCCATAATTCAAGCCTCAAATAAAATGTAAAAAAAACCGCCTACCTTAAGCAAGGCAGACGGTCAGAAAATTTATACCAAAATAAACTAAACCGGAGAGAAAGTCATACGCATCTGCAGCTGCATAGACTCTCACTTGCCTTACCGTAAGATAATAAATCATTAATATGATTATTACGTCTAATTACAACTGTGCTCATGGCTTCTCCTTTCCGGACTTTGTCCTTAATTTATCGTATGCTTTTCAAGCACTCCGCACACGACCGTTTCATAATATCACTTATTTTGGCTATTGTCATTACTTTTTTGAAAAATTTTTAAATTGACAAAAAATTCCGATAAGTTAATCTTCTTCTTTCTTTTTGTGCTCCATGTTTGCGAACCTTGTAAGTTCAGGAATCCACGCAAGCTCAACCGTACCGACGGGGCCGTTTCTTTGCTTGGCGATAATAATCTCGGCGCTGTTTTCTTTACTGGTATCCTTTGTGTAGTAAAACTCACGATAAATAAACATAACAACGTCCGCGTCCTGCTCGATCGCTCCGGATTCACGCAGGTCAGAAAGCATAGGTCTCTTATCGTCTCTTTTTTCAACCGCACGTGAAAGCTGAGAAAGAGCGATAACGGGAACCTGCAGCTCTCTGGCAACAGCCTTTAGAGCTCTTGAAATCTCGGAGATTTCCTGGTTCTTGGAATCTGAGAACTTTCCGCTGCCGCTCATTAACTGCAAATAGTCAATGATGATACAGTCAAGTCCCTGTGTCATCTTGAACTTTCTGCACTTTGAGCGAAGCTGGGCGATAGAAATTGAAGGTGTATCGTCAATTATAAGGTTACTCCTGCCGATCTCGTTTGCGCTGTCCGTAAGCTTATTCCAGTCGTCAAGAGTAAGGCGTCCCGTACGAAGCTTTTGAGCGTCAACTGCAGACTGCAAGCTGAACATACGGTTGATAAGCTGCTCTTTACTCATTTCCAGCGAGAATATGGCAACATGCTTTTTGTTCTTAATAGCCATATGCTGCGCGATATTTAAGACAAACGCGGTTTTACCCATTGAAGGTCTCGCCGCTATAAGTACAAGATCGGAAGGCTGCATACCTGCGGTCTTGTAGTCGAGATCTATAAACCCGGTAGCAACACCCGTAACGACTCCCTTATTGTAGTAGGCGCTCTCAATCTTACCAAGAGCGTTCGCTACGACTCTTTTAATCGGGACGACATCTGAGACATTTCTGTTTTGAACAAGATCAAAAACGGTCTTCTCCGTATCGTTTAAGATGATCTCGAGATCTTCCTCGTCCTGGTAGCATCTGGCCGCAATTTCTTCGTTCGCTCTGATGATCTTTCTTAAAGTAGATTTTTCTGCCACAATATCCGCATATGTCTTGATGTTGGCGGATGTGGGAACAGCGTTGATGATAGTCTGTATAAACTGTACGCTGCAATACTCCGGCGGAACATTCTTTTCTTTAAGTTTCTCCTGAACAACAACCGGGTCTATGGGAATTCCGGCCTCATTCAGATCAACCATCGTACTGAAGTACAATCCGTAGTTACGATTGTAAAAATCGTCACCTGTAATTATCTCGGCGGCGAGATTAACAGCCTGGTTGTCGATAAGCATTGATCCGATAACGGACATCTCTGCTTCTTCGCTGTGCGGAAGTATTCTTTTAAAGGTTTTTTCTTCCCCTGCCATAACCTTCTCCTGCGCTTTACTCTTCGGTTACCTTGACATTAAGCTTACCGGTAACCTGAGGGTGAAGCTTTATGGATACGTCGTAAGATCCGAAATTCTTTAAAGGATCGGCAAGAACGATCTTCTTTTTATCGATCTCGATACCGAGCTGTTCCTTGGCAGCGGCTGCGATTTCCTTACTGGTTACGGAGCCAAAGCTTCTTCCGCCTGTACCTGCCTTGATCTTTACCGTTACGGACTTTGAATCAAGCTCCGCAGCAAGAGCCTTTGCCTCGTCGAGATGCTCCTGTGCCACCTTTGCGTCGTTGGCCTTCTTAAGCTTAAGGTCATTGATATTGGCGGCGGTCGCCTCCACACCTATCTTTTTGGGCAAGATGTAATTTCTTGCATATCCGTCACTGGCCTCGATGATATCACCTTTTTTGCCAAGTTTCTTTTCATCCTGTAATAAAATGATCTTCATTTCGAAGTTTCTCCCTTCATAAATATTAAAGCTCGTTGCTCTCGATCATCTCATCAATGGTCTTCTTGAGCTCTCCGATCGCCTCATCGATTCCGATGCCCTCAATCTGACAGGCGGCAACATTCATATGTCCTCCGCCTCCCATACGCTCCATGATGAGCTGTACGTTGACTTCGTCTATAGAGCGGGCACTGACATAAATCTTTCCCTGGAAATCGGTAAGTACAAAGCTTGCCCTGATCCCCCTGATATTAAGAAGCTCGTTTGCCGCCTGCGCCCCGATAACGGTCGGGCTCGGAACGTCGTAAGCCGTACAAACGGAAATTGCGAAAGACTCTCTGTAGATCTCCGCCTGACTGACGGCATCCGCTTTGGCCTTGTATTCACCCGCATCGGCTCTGAACATCTTTCTGACACGCGTGACATCTGCTCCGCATCTTCGAAGGAAAGCTGCCGCCTCGAAGGTTCTTACACCGGTCTTGGTAAGGAAATTATTGGTATCAACCATAATTCCGGAGTACATGCAGTCTGCTTCCTCGATATGGATCTTTATATTGTCCTGTACATACTGGAGAATTTCGGATATCATCTCGCAGGCTGAGGACGCATATGGCTCGACATAGGAAAGGGTAGCGTTTTCGATAACTTCATTACCCGCTCTGTGATGGTCAAGGACAACAACCGACTTAACTTCGTGCAAAAGGTCGGGGCACTCCGTAAGGGAAGGCTTATTTACATCGACAACGACAAGAACCGTGTTGTTGCCCGCTATCTCCATTGCCTGCTGCCTTGAGATGATGGCGTCTTCATTGCCGGATACGGACTTAAAGCAATCAACAAGGGGCTGAATATCGGACGTAATACCGTCCAGAACGATGTGTGACTTTCTGTCGAGGACTCTGGCCATGCAGTAGATGCCGACAGCGGATCCGAAGCTGTCCGCATCGGGTCTCGAATGTCCCATAACAAGGACAGTATCCTTCGCCGTCATGATTTCTCTGAGGGCATGTGCCTTAACTCTTGCCTTGACTCTTGTATTTTTCTCAATCTGCTGGCTCTTTCCGCCGTAGTAAGTAACGGCTTCGGGAGTTTTAATAACAGCCTGATCTCCGCCTCGTCCGAGGGCAAGATCGATGGCGTTTCTCGCAAACTCGTAGTTTTGGGCGTATGTAAGCCCGTCCACTCCGAGTCCGATACTGATGGTAACTGCCATCTCGTTTCCGATATTGACGGTCTTTATATCCTCAAGAAGCTCGAAGTGCGATTCCTGAAGCAGGGTAACCGCCTTTTTACGAAGGATGATAAGGAATTTGTCCTTTTCCATCTTACGGCAGATACCGTCAATACTTGCAACATACTTATTGACCTTACGATCGATAAGAGCAACAAGAAGTGACTGACGTACTTCTTCTACGCTCTCCAAAGCCTCGTCATAGTTGTCAAGGTATACCATACCTACACAAAGGCTCTGATCGTCAAGTTCCTGAAGAGCTATATGAAGTGCTGTCTCATCAAAGAGAAAGCACGCGATCAAAAATCCGTTGTAACCCTTGGCCTCGATGATGTCGCTGTGTTCCGCCATCTCGCTTAATGGAATCCTGCGGAATCTTGCGGTGTAATCTCTTCCCTCGTACTCGATACTGCACTCGCTCTCCTCAACACCCTCCGCGATTGGAAGTCTGTCGGGGGTAATGACAGGGAAAAGAGATGAGATATTCTTTGAATAACCTTTGGTTTGATGAACCGTGTGCTCAAAAGCACGGTTTGTCCACATAACCTTTCCGTCTTCATCGAGAAGAGCGTAAGGGATGTTCAGCTCTCTTAAAAGCTTGCGCTGTATCTGACCGTACTCCGTTGCGAAGCTGACCAGTTCATTCATAATAAGAGGCTTGTTATAGAAATATAGTATAAGGGTAACCGCGATATAAACAACGGTAAACACCGCCAAAAGCCACCCTGCGGTACGGTTAATGGTAAAGGCAGCAATGTCTATTACAAGCAGCAATATTCCCAGATAAATTGTAAATCTCAGGTACGTACGAAGGCGACCCTTTATCCTCATTTTAGTCTTCATGCTAATCCCTTTATTAAAAAACAGACACGAATAACTTTCTTCGACCCGCCTAAAAAAGAATAGGCCAAATCAGAATATATTTTAGCACAAATATAACTTCAAGTCTATGTTATGAATTTATTGCCTTATTGATAAAATTATATTACAATAGCCTCAAGTAAATATTGTTTCTATTGTCTAGCACCACCTACTTTGGAGGACACCACATGGCTAAAACTAACAACAATGAGACGATTGCAAAATCCCTCGGTAAGATGTCAGCTTTCACAAGCATGATGATCGTAGGTCTTTCTGTTCTAATGTTCCTGTTTCTTGTAATAATTGGTGTTAATTTCCTTAATTTCTACAATGTTCAGTACGTTACTGAAAAATACCAGATGGAGATCCGTAAGGATGTCCAGACAATCAATAAAAGACTGCTCTTTGCGCAGGCTTCCAACGACGCTGCCGTTACAGCCGAACAGGCAGAGGATCTTGAAAAGCGTTTCGCGAAGATCACTTCCTATTTCGCTACAATATCCAAAAACCTCGGAGACGAAGCCTTAGGCGCCAAGCTTACAAAAGCATGGGATGACGTAAAAAACGCATCTTTCGAGATGCTTGACCTTGTAAACTCCGGAGACAGCGCCGCCGCCCTCGACTACTACAACAACAATCTGAACGCAGTTTCAGAGGTTCTTGCAGACCTTCTTGACGAGACCGGTGAAAGGGCCGATGCAGCCGCCCTCGGAAAATATCAGACTATCCTTGCTATATCTATTGTAGCGATCGCAGTACTTATAATTGCCTGCGTTACTATTATCATCGTCAGCAGGATCAGAAATCGTAATCTTATAAGAAATATTGAAAACGATCTCCAGGTACTTAAAGACGCTTCAGCCGAAATCGAAAAAGGTAATGTTCACGTTGATATCAACTATGATAAAGAAAACGAGATCGGAGAGGTTGCCGCATCCCTTAGAAACGCCGTTTCTTCCCTCTCAGCCTATATCGACAAGATAAGCGAAGTAATGTCCACCATGGCGGACGGAAACTTCAATATCGATTTTGAGAAAGATTTCGAGGGCGATTTCAAATCTATCCAGGATGCAACCTTAAGCTTTTCCAAGAAGATTTCCGAATCGATGCGTGAGATCGTCGAAGTATCCGGAATGGTATCCGCCGGCGCCGGCCAGCTTGCAGACGCGGGACGCAACCTTGCCGATACCACAACAACCCAGGCAAATATTGTATTCGATCTTTCAAAGCAGGTTGGAACAATTAGTGACGAGATTTCCGGAAATTCCACAGAAGCCGAAAATATTTCAAAGGATGTCGACAGAGTCGTAGACAGTATCATCCTCGGCAATAAGAAAATGGAAGAAGTTGTAGAAGCAATGAACGCAATCTCCGCTTCCTCCGAGCAGATAAGCAATATCATCGATACCATCAACAGTATCGCAGACCAGACAAACCTTCTTTCCCTCAACGCTTCAATCGAGGCTGCAAGAGCAGGTGAAGCCGGAAGAGGATTTGCTGTAGTTGCTACGGAAGTATCCCAGCTTGCTAACCAAACTGTTGACGCCGCTTCAAATACCGCCGACCTTATCAATGAATCCATTCGCACAGTGGCTCAGGGAATTGACATTGCGAATGCCACCGCTAAAGAGCTTGATACTATGGTCAAAGAGGTTGAGGGAATCCGCGATCAGGTTAAACAGATTGCCGACGCTTCCACCAAGCAGTCAGCTTCCGTAAGAGATCTCTCCGTAAGCATCGACCAGATTGCCGAGGAGGGACACAACAACGCAGCTACCAGCGAAGAGTCCCTTGCCCTCAGCTACGAGATGAGTGAGCATGCCGATTCCCTTAAGGATATGATAAATCACTTCGAGCTTAAAGCTTAACCGTTTTAAAAAGTCCTTGTTTTTTCAAAGAAGTTTTTAAGTTTCTCGAGAAGCGCTTCTTTTGTGATAGTCTTCAAGAGATAATCGGCGGGACTAAGTCCCACAACAGACAATACGCTTTCTTTATCCCCGTGACCCGTAAGGAACATCACGGGGATATTTCCTGTATCGGAGTCGCCTTTAAGCATCGAAAGCACCTGCGGGCCGTCAGCAATAGGCATCTCATAATCGAGAAGTATAAGATCCGCCTTATTTTTGGCAAGATAGCTTATGGCCTGCACACCGCTTCCGGCCATGCCCACGTGATATTCGCCCTTCAGCCACTCATACACCGTCCGCATATAAGTAATATCATCGTCAACAATAAGTACCGTCTTTCGTCTCTTTTCCCCCGTATTCTCATCGATATAAAGGCTTACTTTTTTGAGCAGTCCCTCTATGTCAAGAGGCCTTTTAAACCACTCCGTAACCAGGGTTTCGGGGATGGTTTTCTTTACGATCTCAAATCCCTCTTCATCGCCTATCACAATAAGTCCGATTCCCCCATCCTGTATGATGTCTTTAAGATAAACCAAAGACTCGGGCACGCTCTCAAGCTCCTCGCTCATAAAAAGAATTGCAAGCTCCATCCCTTTTGTTTGCTGTTCAAGCTCTTTAAGTCCCGCCTTGGAAAAGCCGGCATTTATACCCGCCCCGGAAAGTTTTGTTATAAGACTTTTAGCGAGAAAACTGTCTGAATGACTGATTATTAAAACCTTGTTTTCACTGTCCATTTTATACCTCCGAACCTTCCAAATAATTCTCGGCTGTCTTGGTTATTTCATCCCAATCAAGATTTGTCAAAAGACCTTCTATCTTCTCAAGGTAGCCCTTGCTTCTTTCATCAAGGCGATATTCCTTAAGATCTCCCAGCAGATTCTCCATCATCTCATAGTCCATGCTTTGAGATACCTCTGTTATAGTCCGAAACGCCTCCTTAAGAGACTTTTCATCTATAGCAATAAGGTTTTCGCTTGTTTCATCCGTGGAATCAAGTTTGGCGTTTAGCTCTCTGTACATCTGCAAAAGGAGCGGAGTCTTTTCCGAAATAAGCGGCAGATTTTTCTCCTTACCCGCGTTTTCAAGCTCCAGCGCAAGCTGTGAAAGCTTTTCGGCCCCGATTATCCTTGCGGATGATTTAAGGGCATGGACCTTTATAGTATAGTTTTCGATATCACCGTTTTTATAAAAGCCTTCTATCTCATCGGCTTTAGGTGCGGCCGTTTTGTGAAAGACATCCAAAACCGACAGATATCCACTTACGCTTCCGCAGTTTTTAAGTCCCTCGCGGGCGTTTATTTCAGCTATCTTTGTTATACCTTCGGGGAGCTCTTCTTTTGTGCTTTGTGCGGAGGTTTCTGCATCTCTGCGCCCCTTATTTGCTATCACATCGGATTTTCCGAGGACCGAATCATCAGGCTTTTCCCAAAGTCTCTCGTATCCCTTCCAGATGTCACCGCCGGATGAATTCTCATTCATCCTGTAATCCTTGTCCTCGTCGATCATCGCAAGCATCACATCCGCTATCTCGGGATCAAACCATGTTCCCTTGCACCGCTCAATCTCCGCTCTGACGTCCTCCTGCCTTTTGGGAACGGAGTACGTTCTCGTACTCGTCATGGCATCGTAACAATCGGCAATACAAGCTATCCTTGCAGACTCGGGAATCTCCTCACCCTTAAGGCCGTCCGGGTAACCGCTGCCGTCAAACCTTTCGTGATGCCACCTTGCTCCCTCCCGGAGCCTTGGCATATCGTGGATATGCTTAAGTATCTCAAATCCCTTTACGGTGTGGGACTTAACCTCTGCGAATTCATCATCCGAAAGTCTTGTGTTTTTACGGATGATATCTTCACGGACGCCTATCTTTCCTATATCGTGGAGAAGCCCGATTTCATAGAGAAGCACCTGCTCGGACTCGCTCTTTCCGAGCCTTCTTCCGATCTCAGCGCAAAGGGCCGCTACTCGCCTTGAATGACCGTCTGTATAATGGTCTTTCGTATCGACTGTCTTGGAGAGCGTGATCATCATTTCTCTTGCGAGTCTGCGGCTTCTTCTTGTCTGTACCTCTACCTCCTCCTCGATGGATCTCTGGTAATGATAGAGGTCTATTATCCTCTTTACCCTCTGCTTAAGTACATCAGGCACGAAAGGCTTTCGGATATAGTCCGAAGCTCCAACCTTGAAGCCGTTTTCCTCAGTAACGGTATCATTATCGCCCGTCACAAGCAAAACCGGAATATCAGCTATTTGCTCATTATCCTTAAAGGCACGCATTATATCAAAGCCGTTTGCATCTCCTAGGTGAATATCCAAAAGTACTAGATCCGGCATCATTTGCTCGGCCGCACTTTCCGCTTCGGCTCCCGTGTGTATGACGCCTATGTCATAAGAATTACCGAGAATACTTTCTATCAAGGCACATACCGATTCATCATCGTCGACCACAAGGACCTTGGACCTTTCCTGAGTAGCTGTTGCCGCTTTGTCTTCTGAAAGTACAGGTGTAAGAAGCTTCTCCTTAGGCAAGAGCCCCGCCATAAGTTTTTCAAGCTTCGATCCGTCAACAGGCTTTGAAAGATAATCGTTAAATCCCGCTTCAAGATACATCTCTCTTGCTCCCGAAACAGCGTTGGCGGTAAGAGCTATAGCCGGTGTCTCAGAGTTTTTTTCCAAAAGGCGTATAGCCTTAAGGGTTTCAATGCCATCCATATCCGGCATCATATGATCGATGAAAATAAGGTCATACTTGTTAACCTCCGAAAGGTTAACGGCATCCCGTCCCGAGAGGGCGGTATCTACGCGGACAGCAGTCTTTTTAAGAAGACTCTGCATAACCGTAAGATTCATCTCCGTATCGTCTACGACAAGTATCCTTGCATCCGGAGCGTGGAAGAGTTCATGGTACTCTTCGATACTGTCTCCTACCTCATCAAGCCTTCCCGCAAAGTTTCCGATTTCATCCGCAGATACGATCCTTTGCTCTACTTCAAAAGATACGCTTGTTCCTTCGCCGTATACGCTCTTTACATCAAGCGAAGACCCCATAAGTTCAAGCAACTGCCTTGTGATAGTCATACCAAGACCGGTACCCTCGATATTCCGGTTCCTTTTTTCATCAATCCTCTTATAGGGTGAAAAAAGCTTTTCAATATCCTCAGGTTTCATTC
This sequence comes from Lachnospiraceae bacterium, assembly GCA_017401005.1. GTDB lineage: Bacteria > Bacillota > Clostridia > Lachnospirales > Lachnospiraceae > AC2028. The sequence goes on along the minus strand of JAFPRD010000082.1, from coordinate 3,793 downwards.
CGATACCGCTGTCTTCCACAGAAAATTTTAACTTGACATGTTCGTCATTTTTGCCCGGAGTAAAGTCCACTTTCAGGTTTACAAAGCCTTTTTCCGTATACTTGACAGCATTAGTAAGAAGGTTAAGAACGCACTGCCTTATCCTGATCTCATCTCCAAAGAGAATATGCGGAATCTTTTCGTTTACGGAAATATTGAAGCTCAGCCCCTTTTTCTCCGCTCTGCCTCTTATCATATTTACGAGATCGTTTATCATAGAGGACAGTTCGTACTGAACCGGGATGATCTCCATCTTTCCCTCTTCAACTTTTGAAAAATCCAGAATATCATTGATCAGTGAAAGAAGAGTTTTTCCGGCGGACATAATATCCGATGCATATCCCCTTATATGCTTTTCCCCGGACTCTCTAAGGATCATTTCATCCATTCCGAGGACAGCGTTTATAGGCGTACGGATTTCATGGGACATATTTGCAAGGAATCTGGATTTAGCCGCATTCGCATTGTCCGCGATATCCTTTTGCTTTTCGAGTTCCTCCATATACCTGTAATGCTCTGTATCGTCCACCAAAGCGTACAGCTTTCCTACGATCTCACCGCCATATATGAGTTCATTTTCCTCGGGTGTATAGATGTGTTCTCCGATTGTGATGCTTGTGTCATTTCTTGCGGCATCCTTTATCTCTGAAAGGGCCTTAGCCTTATCGGAATCAACGCGGTATCGCTTTTTTTTGTTTGCAAGGGCAGGGAAAAGTCTCTTTGCAGGTGCGTTTACGTACTGAACCTCGCCTTCATTATCGACAGCTATAATTCCTTCCGAAAGCCTGTCTATAATATATTCCTTGGCAAGCTCCTGGGTTCCCAAAAGATCGTATGAAAAGATTGCAACAAACATTATGATCGTACTGATGATAAATCCGATCATAGTAATATCGTAATACTCCGTAAGTCCGGGTATCCCTATAAGCTTGATTATAAAGAAAAGGCTCTCGATAAATACCGCTATGATAACTGTCGTATATCTCTTTACGGCAAGCTTACTCTTTGATTTTATACCCGCCGCAAAAAGCCATGACATTCCGATCACAATATAAACGATCTGGAATCCCATGTTTAGGTGATGAAGAATTCCATCCCCGTGAACAAAAAGCGGCAGCGCTCCACTTGTATCAAAAGAAATATCCGTATAGTAAAGATTTGTAAGCGGTGTTAAAAATATAGATGTATTTACCGTAATATTGAAGATGATGATTATATTTCTGACAAATAAGGGGAGTTTTTTGCCCGTAAGCTCCGCCACAAAAAGAAACATAAAGAAGACATACCACTCTCTTCCGATGTATGAAAGCTTAAGGGCGGTAAGATAAGATTCAATCGATGTGGATAAAAGCTCAAGAAGATAACCGATACAGTTTACGAAAAGAGCTATACAGCTCATAAACAAGAATGTATGAACAGATCTTTTCCATCTGCGAAGTACAATCATACACTCAATGAAAACAACAAGAACACATATGATCTGTAAAGCTATAACAAAAGTATGCACCCTCTAACCCTCCGATATAGTTCCAAAATCAGTTCCACCGTTATTCATATTACCATATATGAAAAAAAAGAGCGACAGATAATTGATAAGATCAATATCTGTCACTCTTAATAGATTCAAATAAATCTAACTATGCCCGTAGGATTAATCCTGAACGTAAGGCATGATAGCGAGCTGACGAGCTCTCTTGATAGCTACGGTAAGCTCTCTCTGGTGCTTAGCACAGTTACCGGTGATGCGGCGGGGAAGGATCTTTCCTCTCTCGGAAACAAACTTCTTAAGCTTTGCTGCGTCCTTGTAATCGATAACGTTGTCTTTACCACAGAAAATGCAAACCTTCTTACGTCTGCGGATGCCGCCTTTTCTCTTAGCGGGGCCATCGGGACGCTCGGTCTTTGTGAATGCCATAATAAAACCTCCTGAAAATTAACTAACTCTTAGTTGAACGGTAAATCTTCGACTACACCATCCGGAATGTTCATGAAATCATTAGCATTTCCGGCAGAAGGCTGTGTGGGCTGGAATGTATTTCCGGCACTTTCAGAAGAGCTCTTGCTCTCTGCAAACTCAATCTCATCGACCATGATCTGCACGCTGTATACCTGCTGACCGTCTTTGTTGGTGTAATTATCATTCTGGACGCTGCCGACTACGACAACCTTAGTTCCTTTATGAAGATATCTCTCAACAAACTCAGCCTGTTTACCAAATGTAGTGCAGTTGAAGAAATCAGCCTCGGGCTGTCCTTCTCTCTTAAATCTACGATCAACTGCGATTGAAAATCTTCCAATAGTAGTCTGTCTCTCACCGGTAGATACTCTTACTTCCGGGTCGCGGGTAAGTCTACCCATAAGAATTACTTTGTTCATACTCTACTCACTTTCTTAAGCTTCGTCCTGTCTAACGACTAAGAATCTGATAACGCCATCCATAATACGGATTCTGCTTTCGATTTCAGCAGGAGCGTCTACATCAGCCTCGAAACGAATGAAGTAATAGTATGCTTCCTTCATCTTCTGGATTTCATAAGCAAGCTTTTTCTTGCCCCATTCATCCACCTCTGTGATGTTGCCCTTGAATCTCTCAACGAGAGCTTTTACCTTATCAACGGTAGCATTTCTCTCTTCGTCTTCGAGGTTAGCGCTGACAACAACGGCTAATTCATACTTGTTCATCTGTTACCTCCTTTTGGTCTCTGGCCCATATAAAATACGAGCAAGGAAAATATATCACGAATAGTTATGATATCATACTAAGTGCCTAAAAGCAAGCACAAAATATTGATTTTTCAAGGTTTTTACCACTAATTAAAGCTTTTTCTATTAACCTTTTCCAAATTAAAGCCACTTTTTCTTCTTAAAGAAGATAAGCGCGATTATCGCGATGAGCAGACACACTCCGGTAACTACCGGATAACTCCATTTCCAGTCAAGCTCAGGCATATACTTAAAGTTCATACCATACCACCCCGCAATAAGAGTAAGTGGCATGAATATGGAAGTGATAACCGTCAGTACTGTCATAATTCTGTTTTGCTTGATATCCAAATGAGACTTGTAGAGATCTCTTATCTGTACAGTGTAGTCTCTAAGGGATGCTGCCCTGTCATTAAACCTCTCTACTCTGCTGATAAATAGCCTAAAGTATCTGAGATTCTTTTGAGAGAAGAAATTATTTTCATTTTCTTCAAGTTCTTCACCGAGGTCGATAAGCTGGTTGTAATGCGTCATAAGATCGCGTATATCGCTTCTTATCTCATTAACGCGGTCCGAACCCTTATCCTCGTTTTTATCATGCTCGATCTCATCTTCGATAGCATCAAGCTCTCGCTCATATTTCTCCATGATCCTCAGATCATCCTTAACGATCATATCAAGAAAGTCATAGATAAAACGCTCAAGGCTGGGGACGCGCCACTTTTTCGTCTTAATAATGCTTTCGATTATCTGGGCGGCATTGCCGGCGTCATCAATAAATACGATTCCCTTTTCATCAAGGGCAAATGAGAATTTCACGTCTTCTTTTGAGAAATCACCACGATCAGGGATTGAAAAGCTTCCGGTCAATGAGTCATAGTTAACCTCTGCCTTTGTTGTAAATATATCTACCAGATCCGGCTCGATCTCAAGCTCGATTCCCATATCAAACACGTCACGGCTCTCGCGCCATTCCTCGGAGGTCAGGATAGCAACATATTTTGCCTTTGTTTCAAGCAGTTCATCAAGAGTTATTTCCTGTAATGTCTCT
>JAFPRD010000081.1:0-16684 GCA_017401005.1 Lachnospiraceae bacterium | reverse complement strand
GCTTCGAAAACAAAACAAGGCACAGAGAGTTTTGCGGTAAGGACAACTCAACATCCGGACTTTCCGAAAGCGAAAGAAAAGTACTTGATAAGCTGTCTCTTACTCCCGTAAGAAGCGAGGAGCTTCTTTTAAAGCTTCCGGATCTTGACTATACGGAGCTTTCTATGATCTTGATGCAGCTTTTAATCGAGGGACATGTAAAGCAGGTCAGCCAGGGCTTTTTTGTAAGAATATATAAATAAAAGAGGATAATATGTATTGTAATATAACTTCCTGTTCAATCTTAGGGATAGAAGCTATCCCCATAAATGTTGAAGTAGACGTATCAAACGGACTGCCTTCGTTTTTAATAGTGGGCTCTCCGGGAACCGAGGTAAAGGAAGCCAGAGAAAGGGTTTTTACGGCTCTCAAAAACACATGCCTCCCCTCTCCGCTCTCTAAGATAACGGTTAATCTATCTCCCGCGGACCTACGCAAAGACGGTACCGCCCTTGACCTTCCGATAGCAATCGGAATTCTTATCTGCTCGGGAAATCTTCCTCCAAAAAGTGCAGATAAAACAATGATGATCGGAGAACTTGGACTTAACGGGGAGTTAAAACCTGTTCGCGGAGTTCTTCCGATTGTTTTAAAAGCAAAAAAAGAAGGCATAGAGCGGATAATAGTCCCTGCGGATAATATAAACGAAGCCTCGCTTATCGGTGGTATTGACGTTTTTGGAGCCGACAGTCTTGAGGAAGTGTACAGATTTCTAAAAGATCCGGGCAAAAACATCCTGAAAACAAAAAGCGATATTGAATACAAAGAAAGTCCCCAGATAAAAGAACATGATTTCTCCGAAGTAAGCGGACAGGACGGAGCTAAACGGGCATCTATGATCGCAGCGGCGGGCTTTCACAGTATGCTCTTATCAGGGCCTCCCGGAGTTGGAAAATCGCTTATAGCAAAATGCATCCCCGGAATACTTCCTCCTCTTACAGACGAGGAAAGCATTGAAATCACATCAATTCTATCTGTTGCCGGAAAACTTGACAGACAGGATTACCTTGTGAAAAAAAGAGGCTTTGAAGCCCCTCATCACTCAATAACCATGTCCGCTTTATTGGGCGGCGGCTCTGTTCCGAAGCCCGGAGCAGTATCCCTTGCCCACAGATCTGTTCTTTTTTTGGATGAACTTACGGAATTTGACAAGCACACTCTTGATGCCCTAAGACAGCCCTTAGAGGATAAAAAGGTTCGGATAAGCAGGGTAAACTATCAGGTTTCGTACCCGTCTGACTTTTTACTTCTTTGCGCAATGAATCCCTGTCCCTGCGGCTACTATCCCGACAGGAACAAGTGCAACTGTACCGAACCCGAGATAAAAAGATATCTCGGAAAGATCTCGGGACCTATATTGGATCGCATAGACCTTTGCGTCGAAATGAACCGGGTAAAGCTTTCGGACCTTAGAAAAAAAGACGGCGAAATCTCAAGCGAGGAAATGCGCAAAAAAGTTACCGGCGCGCGGAAAATGCAAAAAAAGCGATACGCCAAAGAGGCGTACCGCTTTAACAGCGAAATAAGCGGAGCAGATATTGAAAAATACTGCCATCTGGGCCCTAAAGAAAAAGCTCTTTCAGAAAAACTCTACGACAGTCTTTCGCTTAGTCTGCGCTCCTACCACAAAATCCTCAGATTAGCCCGTACTATAGCCGACCTGGATCAATCGGAGGAAATACAGGAGAAACATATCCTCGAAGCCGTTTCCTTCAGGCCAAACCCTGCCTACTGGCAAAGGATGTGATCAAAGCTTCATCTCCATAGCATCAGGATCCTGGGAGAAGTTAATAGCCTGCTCTCTGTCGATCCTTCCGTCAAAATAGAGCTGTGCAATAGCTTCGTCCATTGTGATCATACCGAGTTTACGGTTTGTCTGCATAACGGAAGCAAGCTGGTGTGACTTTCCTTCACGGATAAGGTTTCTTACAGCATGGTTTGCATGCATAACCTCGAATGCCGCAACACGTCCCTTTCCGTCAGCGGTAGGAATAAGCTGCTGTGAAACAACAGCCTCAAGCACGTTAGCAAGCTGAACACGGATCTGCTGCTGCTGATGAGGAGGGAATACGTCAATTACACGGTCTACGGTACTTGCCGCGCCGATAGTATGTAAGGTGGAAAGGACAAGGTGTCCAGTCTCGGCTGCGGTAATAGCTACGCTGATAGTCTCAAAGTCTCTCATCTCTCCTACGAGGATAACATCAGGATCCTCTCGAAGAGCCGCTCTTAAGGCGTTGGCGTAGTTATTAGAGTCAAGTCCGATCTCTCTTTGGTTAACCATCGACATTTTGTGCTGATGCAGGTACTCTATGGGGTCTTCCAGAGTAATAACATGCGCATCACGGAAATTATTGATCTTGTCGATAATAGCCGCAAGAGTTGTGGACTTACCGCTTCCTGTGGGGCCTGTTACAAGTACAAGGCCTCTCTTTCTTTGGTAAAGTTCCATAACCGAAGGCGGTACTCCCAGGCTCTCCGCTGTAGGAACAACAGTACCTACAAGACGGAACGCAAGGCTGGCCGAACCTCTTTGATGATAGAGGTTAACTCTGTAACGTCCAACGTTAGGAATTGAAAAAGACATATCAAATTCGCCGCGCTCTTCAAACTTAGCTCTCTGAGATTCGCTTGTAATATTGAGCACAACGTCAAGAGTGTCTGCAGGAAGCATCTTCTGGTACTCGTCCATTGTGATGAGGTTTCCGTTGACACGCATTTTGGGCGGTATACCTACGGTGATATGAACATCACTGGCTCCCGCTTCTTTGGCTTTTCTAAGTACTTCTTCGATATCAAGCATTGTTTGAACCCCCGGTTAAATTATTTAGTTTATCGGTGTCCATGATATAACGGTTATCCAAAGTCTTCATTATATCTACGACATAGATATCACTATTGGATTTTAACGACATGTCAAGGATAGAGTTGTCCTTGAAACTAAGTACTGTAGGTTGCAAAATATTAAATACGTTCTCGGTAATAACAAGTGCCTTCTCTCCTGTGCTAAGCTCTACGCTCACGCCGGGGAAAAGAATATTTATTGATGAAATAAGGGCCCTCACCACCTCCGGATCATATATATCCGGATTATCGATAAACTCTTTTATGGCTTTAACTTCGGACTCGCTCTCACCGGAAAGGTTCATAGCGGTCTTTTCGTCATATGCATTCGCCACAAAAAGTATCTTTGCTCCGATAACCATTTTCTGAAGGGAAAGAGTTTCTTCCTTGCCCTCATGGCGATCCATCTGAACCCTCATAGCCTGGGAGCAGATTCTCTTGATCTGCGGTCCGTCAGAAGCAAATACTTCTTCTATAAGATCGTATGCAGCAATTGTCTCTCTGTATAGAGCAGACTTTATTTCACTTTCGGCACCGGTATCATATATTGCTTCATTTTTGGACTTGATCCGTCCGATATCATGAACCAAAGACGCAAAAACTATTCTTTGCTGTTCATCTCTTGGAATATTAAGTATATGCGAAATCAAAACGCAAAGAATCGCTACGTTTAAGGAATGTCTTGAAACAAAGTCATCTCTGCTTCTTAAATTCTGATAGAAATTGATCTTGTTGTCTATATGACCATAATTTCGAATAATCTGGGTCGCAATATTTAAGATATTCTTGGTATGCTTTGTCTGGATGATGCGATCGAGTTCATCCTGTATCGAAGCTACCATCATAGTCTGAAATCTTTCGAATTCTTTATCTTCTTCAGACATGGGTGGAAGAGGTTCCGCGGGTTCCAAAATATAGATTCCCAAAAGTCCGAAATTCTTAACGCTTTCAATAGCCGAAGACGATAACTGGGAATCACGTTCAAAAAGTAAAACTCCGCTTTTTGAGTAAATAGGTCTGGCCAATCTCATACCCGTTTTAAGGTTTTCCATCCTGACAAATTTCATTTGTAAATATCCTATCCCCTGACGTCCGATTTTTTTATGTAAATGATCTGTAGAATAATCTGACAATTCTGATTATATAATAAATACATAAATAAAATCAAGTATCAGGTGATATTATTCAGATATTATAAAGTCCGAAAATACATAATTTGCAAGGTCCTGTCCTTTACGTGTCAGCATCAAATAATCGCCTTCTGTGCAAAGCAGTTTTTCACCTATATGTTTTTCGATTTCTTTACCGTAAACTTTAGTTAAGTCTTTTCCGAATCTCTCTCTAAAGCCTGCTTGGGATATTCCCTTGGTCATGCGAAGTCCGAGGAACATAAACTCGGACATCCTGTCTGAGGCTGTTAACGAGTATTTCTCGGAGTAGGGCTTATCTTTTTTGAGCTTTTCTTTTGTGAGCTCTTTTTTTGTGGACTCTTCTCTTTCAGGTTCTTCTCCAAAATACGAGATGTATTCTTCCATATCTCTCGTATTTGAAAACCTTTCCTTTTCTGTATAGGAAGCCGCTCCAAGCCCAAATCCTATATACTTCTTTCCCTGCCAATATCCGATATTATGTCTGCATTCATACCCGGGAAGTGCCATATTGGAAAGCTCGTATTGCCTGAAGCCCTCTTTCTCCAGGCGGTCTATGATCCTCCAATGAAAATCTCTTTCCGAATCTTCATCCGGAAGATTTAACAGTCCCTTTTCGTAAAGATCCATCAATCCCGTTCCCTCTTCAAGGATCAGACTGTATGAAGAGATATGCTGCGGCCTCGGACTTAAAGAAAGAATCTTGTCTAAAGTAGCATCAATATCCTCTTTCCTTTGATCCGGAAGAGCCGATATCAGATCGACATTTATATTATCGAACCCTGCTTTTACCGCAGCTTCGTATGTTTGCCTGAATTGTTCGTATGTGTGTATTCTTCCGATACGTTTAAGTTCTTTGTCAAGCGCGCTCTGAAGCCCAATGGACAACCTGTTAAATCCGCAAATTCTGACGCTTTCAAGATACTCAAGGTCCACAGTGCCGGGGTTACATTCCAAAGAGATTTCACAATCTTCAGAAAATCTAAACACTTCCTTCAGCGTTTCCAAAATCTCTCCGAGATATTCCTTTTGTATAACCGTTGGTGTTCCGCCGCCAAAAAAAACAGAAGTAACCGTCTGAGCCTTAAGATCAAGCTCTCGTGCTGCTTCTGTCTGTTCAAAAGTCTTAATTTCATTTATCAGCGCACGAAGATATTTAGACTTGATTTCCTTTCCGCAAGAAAAGGAAAGGAAATCACAGTATAAACACTTCTTTACACAAAAAGGAATATGAATATATATTTCAAGTTCAGATTCCGTCCGCATACTTAATTCGATAAATCCTCTTTAATGCGTCATTTATGCGTTCTTCGGAGATTGTTCCTTCTCCGACTGCACTTACTATTCCGTTAAAGGCTACCTCGAAATCGCTGGGATTAACTATCATATCACAGCCTGCTCTAAGTGCCATAATCGCTGCCTCGTCGGCTCCGTAATAATCAACGATTGCTTTATCCGAAAGATTTCCGGATAAGATAACTCCGTTATATCCTAATTCGTCTCTGAGGATACCGGTTACTATGGTATCCGAAAAAGTGGCGGGCTGCGAATCATCAAATGCAGTTACAACCGCATTGCTGATCATTATCATCTTTGTACCGTTTTGTACACTGGCCTGGTAGATAAGAAGATCTCCGCTTCTGAATTCATCTTCGGTCTTGTCGATAACGGTTCTCGTATCCTCCGGATTGGAGCTTGCAAATCCCTGTCCGGGGAAATATTTAAGGCAAGCAGTTACACCGTTACTCTCAAGTCCGTCCTCCATCGAGCTTACATATCCCATAGACTCCGTAGCAACGCTTCCGTATGTTCTTCCGTCAAGAGCTTCGGCATTGTCACTTGAAAGATCGGCTATGGGGGCAAGGTCGAGATTTAGTCCAAGTTCTTTCATTGCAGCGGATATGGTCTGACCTGCAAGGTAAGCATTCTGCACATCATTTGTCGTCGTAACATCTGTAGCTGATGAAACCGCTTCGTAGAAACCTGCCTTGGCAAGAGGGCTCTGCGCTCCTCCTTCTTCGGCTATCGCAAAGAAAGTCGGGCCTGTCACCATTGCTGCGGTTCCGGTGATCATATCTTTAAACTGGTCTTTGCTTACCACATTTTTAGCGGCGTAAAGGAGTCCGCCAACCTGATATTTTTCAAGAGCGGTCTTAGTTCCGTTACCTGCCATGGTGGCAAGATTGACTTTGGTAAGAGCCTCGGGGGATGTAAGTATGATTCCTGCAACCTTTTGTTCAAGAGTCATACCGGAGATCATCTCTACAAGCTGTTCCTCGAACTTTGCCTCTGCAAGAGCCGCCTCGTCGATCACAGGTTCAGGTTCCGGTTCGGGTTCGGGCTCAGGCTCCGCAATTTCCTCCTCTTCACCCACAAGCGCGTCTATCTGCTCCTGCTGTTCGGGAGTAGCAACAACTTCCTCCTGTGTCTGAGCGGGCTTTTTGTCAAATACAAGAATCTTTAATACAAAATATCCGCCTGCAAGAACCACCAAAAAGAAAAGGGCAACCGCAAGATAAGATGAAACTTGATTACGGATCCTTCTTTTTCTTCTTGCGAGACGTTTTTCATCCATCTCTTTGGATTTTTCAAGATCTTCAAGACGGGCATCTGCCTTTTCCTGAGACTGCTTCTTTTGCTCCAAGCGAGCCTTTTTGTACTCTTCTCTCGCCTTTGAATCGTATTCTTTACCGGATTTTTCATCCGAAGATGCCTCGCCCGCTTCCTCTGCCTTTCCGGATTCTTTTTCACTCTCCTCGGCAGCCTCATCTTCTATGGCTTTTTTAACATCTTCTTCTATAGGATCCTCAGCTTCGGAAGCTTTACTTTCCAAAACCTCACTTTCGTTTTCTCCGCTTTCGGAATCCTTATTTTCGGAATCCTCTCCGGTAAGCTTATTCTCTACAGCCTCTGAAACAACATTTGTATTTTTATTTTTCTTATTTTTCTTCTTAGACATAAAACTTTGCTTTTCCCTCTATCTATTAATTATAGACATGTTTCTACAAAGATATTATAAATCGCTCTGATAGCATCCTCGAAGTCTTCATTCGCAACACCGATGATAATGTTCATCTCGGATGATCCCTGATCGATCATCTTAATATTGATATGAGCGTGGGCAAGAGCTGAGAAAATTCTTGCAGCAGTACCTCTCATGGACTTCATTCCGCGTCCCACAACAGCAATAAGAGCAAGATCGGACTCGATATCTATGGTATCGGGCTTTGCCATGCGCTGAATAGCGGAGACAACCTTCTGCTCCTTATTGATGAACTCATCCTGATGTACAAATACGGTCATAGTATCAATACCTGAAGGAAGATGTTCAAAAGAGATATCACTCTCTTCGAAAGCCTGAAGGACCTTGCGTCCGAATCCGACTTCGGAGTTCATCATATCTTTCTCTATATTTACCGAGCAAAATCCCTTCTTTCCGGCAATACCGGTGATAGTGTATTTTGACTTCTGTCCCGTACTTCCTACGATCCAGGTTCCGCTGTTTCCGGGGTCGTTGGTATTACGGATATTGATAGGAATTCCTTCCTGTCTTACAGGGAAAATGGCATCCTCGTGGAGAACGCTTGCTCCCATATATGCAAGCTCTCTGAGCTCGCGATAAGTGATTGTCTCGATTTTCTGAGGCTTATCGATGATCCTGGGGTCTGCGATAAGAAATCCGCTTACGTCGGTCCAGTTCTCATACACATCAGCATGAATAGCCTTGGCTACGATAGAACCCGTGATATCGGAACCGCCTCTTGAAAAAGTCTTAACTCTTCCATCGGCATATGCACCGTAAAATCCGGGAACTACGGCACTACTCATCTTGGAAAGCTTTTCGGATAAAACCTCCTGAGTCTTCTCCGCATCAAAAGCACCCTCATCGTTAAAGAAGATAACGGTTGCGGCATCAACAAACTCAAATCCGAGATATTTTGCCATTACTTTTCCGTTTAAAAACTCTCCTCTTGATGCAGCGTAATCCTTTCCGGCTTTGCTCTTAAAGTTCTTTTCGATCTCTTTAAACTCATCATCAAGAGACATATCAAGTTTAAGTCCGCTTATGATCTCATCGTATCTTTTCTTAATCTCGGCAAGCTCATTCTTAAAGTCCTTGCCTCTTTCAGCAAGGTCATAGCATGCATAAAGCATATCTGTAACCTTTGTGTCTTCTTTATATCTCTTTCCGGGAGCGGAAGGAACAACAAATCTTCTGTCCTCTTCAGCACGAATAATGCTTCCGACCTTCTCAAACTGCTCTGCGCTGGCGAGCGAACTTCCGCCGAATTTTACTACCTTAGCCATGACTTAAACAAATCTCCTTGAGATAATTTATTCCCCTTTAAAGAGGTGATGTTTCTTTTATTTCGCGTCGTAAACCCTGATTCTTCCAAGGATACCGTCGCCAAGTTTTTCCTGCACTTCAGCAAAAACCTTTTCGGATAAAACAGGTGTGATATAGCCTGCCTGAGAAGAAACCTGAGCGTCAACTACCTTTCCTCCGGGAGCTATACCCTTTATCTGCTCAAGGCTGTCTGCCTTTACTCTGACAAAATATCTGAAGGAAGCTTCCTTGATATCAGCAAGATCGGCCTCCTCGGCATCCCAATAGCAGGGAACATTTTTTCCTACATGTCTTGCCGCATCGATCACGTCCGCAACTACAGCACTGGCTGTAGGGAGCTTTCCGGCACCCTTTCCGTAGTACATGGTATCTCCCACCATATTTCCGGTTACAAAGATTCCGTTAAATACATCATTGACCATAGCAAGAGGATGTGACTTTTTAATAAAGAAAGGTGATACATAAACAAGTGCAGCTCCGGATCCCTGAGCCTTACTTACTCCGAGGATCTTGATGGTATATCCGGCCTTCTTTGCAAATTCAAAATCATCGGATGTGATCTTTGTGATGCCCTCGGTATAAACTTTTTCGGAGTCTACGGTCTTTCCAAGCATAAGAGAAGCGAGGATCGATATCTTACGGCATGCATCGTGTCCCTCAACATCGGCTTCGGGATTTCTCTCCGCATATCCGAGCATCTGAGCTTCTTTTAATACTGTATCAAAGTCAGCTCCCTCTTTTTCCATTTTGGTAAGGATATAGTTGGTTGTTCCGTTTAAAATACCGAGAATGCTCTCAAGTTTTTCGGCAGCAAGAGCATCCATAATAGGCCTGATGATGGGAATACCGCCGCCTACGCTGGCTTCAAAAAGATAGCTGCAGTTATGCTCCTTAGCGATCTGTAAAAGCTCGGGGCCGTGCTTTGCAACAAGCTCTTTGTTGGAAGTACATACGCTTTTCCCGGCTTCAAGGCACTGCTTGGAGAAGTTGTAGGCCGCTCCGACACCGCCCATTGTCTCGCAAACAACATTAACCTCCGGATCCTCAAGAATTGTGTTAAAGTCATGTACCACAAGTTTTTCATAGGGATCACCGGGGAAATCGCGGAGGTCCAAAATATATTTAACTCTTACTTCCGTTCCGGATTTCTTACTTACAACTTCACAGTTGTCTTCGATTACCTGTACAACTCCGCTTCCTACGGTGCCGTATCCGAGTACTGCGACTTTAACCATTGCCAAATCTCCTTTAGTTCATATTTATACAAGAAAGTGCATAAAAAGGTATGCTTAGCTAGATATTTTAGCATAAAAAGCCTATCCCATACAACCCTATATATTGACCTAAAATATCATATTTAAGTAATCATTTATCTTTCTTCGCGGAAATAAGGAAGTCCAAGCGAAGCGGGGGGCTGGTTTTCTCTCTTGTTTCTCATACTGGTGATAACAAGAACGATAAGTGTTACAACATAAGGAATCATCTTGTAGAGCTGCTGAAGTTCCATATGGTCCATTCCGGTAGGGATGTATAAATACAAAATATAAAGTCCGCCGAAAAGAATTGATGCAAAAATACTTATATCCGGCTTCCAGATTGTGAAGATAACAAGGGCTATAGCAAGCCATCCTCTGTCTCCGAATGCATCATTTGACCAGACTCCGCAGGCATAGTCCATAACATAATACAATCCGCCGAGTCCTGCAATCATACATCCGATGCAGGTTGCGCCGTACTTGTAGGCTGTAACTCCGATACCGGCCGAATCCGCTGTAGCGGGATTCTCTCCCACCGCACGAAGGTGAAGTCCCGTTCTTGTCTTCTTAAGAACGATAGCTGCAAATACAGCAATGATCACAGCAAGGTAAGCCAAGAATCCATAGGAAAGGAATACCTTTCCGAACCATCCGAGCTTTCCTGCAAAGGGAAGTCCGGCCGAAAAGTATTTACTTGTTGTGGAAAGAGCGATTGAAGGAACGTCTGCGCCCGAGATCTTGATAAGCGATCCGCCGAAGAAGTTTCCAAATCCGACTCCAAAAGTGGTCATTGCAAGACCCGTAACATTTTGATTAGCCCTAAGTGTTACAGTCAAAAAGCAATACAAAAGTCCCATAAGCAGCGAGCCCAAAAGGCAGCAAAGCATGGGAATCATTACAGCAAGAAAGCCGTTTGCCGCAGCCCCTGTTTTTGTCAGGCTCTGTTCATAGAAGAAAGCTCCGATAACGCCGCTTATAGCTCCTACGTACATAACTCCGGGGATACCGAGGTTAAGGTTTCCGGATTTTTCCGTAAGGATTTCTCCCGTGCTTCCGTATAAAAGAGGAATGCCCTGTACTACAGCCTTGGGAATAAGTAATCCAAAATTAATCATTTCTTATGCCCTCCTCTTTTGAATGTAATCTTATAAGTAATAAAGAACTCACATCCTATAATAAAGAAAAGAATGATTCCGGTAAGTATATCCGAGAAGGACTGGTTAAGTCCGAAGCCCGTAGCAACCTCGCCGGCTCCTCTTGATAAGAATACGATAAGCAGGCTCGCAAATACCATTATTATTGGGTTGAACTTGGCAAGCCAGGATACCATAACCGCTGTAAATCCCTGGCCTCCCGCTATCGTAGTCGTCAGCGTATGGTTTATGCCGCCAACCAGAAGCAGTCCTACAAGTCCACAGATTGCGCCGGAAATAAATACGGTTCTGATGATTACTTTCTCTACCTTGATGCCGACATATCTTGCGGTATTTACGCTCTCTCCCACAACCGATATCTCATATCCCTGCTTTGAAAACGCAAGATAGATAAACATTCCGGCTGTGATGAGGAGTGCGATGATTATTGTAAGTAAATATTTTGAACCGGAGAATCCGCTTCCGATATTGGGAAGCCATCCGGCATTTGTGTCCTGATTGATGATACCGATCTTTCCCGATCCCTTGGGAACTTCCCAAAGTACGGTAAAGAAAGCAACAAGCTGAGTTGCGATGTAGTTCATCATAAGAGTTGAAAGGGTCTCATTTGTATTCCACTTTGCCTTGAATATAGCGGGAATAACGCTCCAGATTCCTCCGGCAAGCAAAGATGCGAAAAACATAATAAGGATAAGGATTCCGTTCGGAACTTTACCGCCCAGCTTAATCATGCATGCCGCTGCCGCAAGTCCGCCGATAAGAACCTGTCCCTCTCCTCCGATATTCCAAAACTTCATCTTGAACGCAGGAGTAAGCGCAAGAGCTATAAGAAGGAGGATTGAAACGTTTTGGAAAGTAACCCATGTCTTTCTGACAGAGCCGAAAGCACCGATAGCCATGGTTCCGTAGATGCTTATGGGATTCTCTCCCGTAACTATCATTGTAATGACTGCGCAAAGAACCAAAGCGGCAACTATTGCAAGGGCTCTGATCCCGACAGCCTTTTTAAAGGTCATTGAATCTCTTTTGACAATATGAAAGAAGGGTTCGTGTTTTTTTGTATTACTCATTGTTTCCTCCCGTACTTGTCATCATAAATCCGATCTGTGCACGGTCTGCTTTTCTTCCGTCAACTATGCCGCTAACCTGTCCTCCGCAAAGAACAAGAATACGATCGGAAAGTTCCATAAGTACGTCCAGATCTTCGCCTACGAAGATAACGGCAACTCCTGCCTGTTTTTGCTTATTTATAAGATCGTAGATAGTATATGAAGAGTTGATATCGAGACCTCTTACAGCATACGCGGTAAGAAGTACCTTCGGAGCTGAAGCGATTTCTCTACCTACAAGAACTTTCTGTACATTACCGCCGGAAAGACGTCTGACGGGTGTTGATATTCCGGGAGTTACAACCTCAAGTTCTTCCACAACGCTCTTTGCAAGTTCGTAAGGAGCCTTTCTGTCTGTGAAGGGGCTTCCGCCTTTCTCAAAGCTTCTGAGCATCATATTGTCGGCAAGGTTCATATTTCCCACAAGTCCCATACCGAGTCTGTCCTCGGGAACAAAGGAAAGTGATACGCCCATATCTCGTATTTTTCTGGGATCTTTGCCGATAAGCTGCTCAGCGGATCCGTCATCCTCAATATATTCGATGGATCCGGACTCAACAACCTGTAATCCTGCGATTGCTTCAAGAAGCTCCTTTTGCCCGCATCCGGAGATTCCGGCAATGCCCAGGATTTCCCCGCTTCTGGCTGTAAAGCTTACATTATCAAGCTTAAGTATTCCTTCCTCGTTTCTTACCGTAAGATTAGAAACGCGGATCCTGTCCTTAACTCCGACAGGCTCAGGGCGCTTGATATTCAAAGATACCTTACGTCCGACCATCATATTGGTCATTTCTTCCGCGTTGGTATCCTTCGTCATCATATCGCCGATGTACTCGCCTTTTCTGAGGACAGCCACTCTGTCCGAAAGGCTTTCCACCTCGTGCATTTTGTGGGTAATGATAACGATTGCCTTGTTGTCGTCTCTCATCTTTCGAAGAACATTGAAAAGCTTCTCGGTTTCCTGGGGGGTGAGAACGGCAGTAGGCTCGTCAAGTATAAGGATTTCGGCTCCTCTGTACAAAACCTTCACGATCTCAACCGTCTGTTTCTGAGAAACGGACATATCATAGATTTTTTGCGAAGGATTTACCTCAAATCCATACTTATCGCAAATCTCATTTATCTTCTTTGTAGCTTTCTTAAGGTCAAGCTTCCCGTCAAGTCCGAGAACAATATTCTCGGCTGCAGTAAGTACATCCACAAGCTTAAAATGCTGGTGGACCATACCGATGCCCAGATCGAAAGCATCTCTCGGTGATGCGATCGTAACGGGTTTTCCATCTATTTGAATGTCTCCTTCGTCAGGGAAATATATGCCTGAAAGCATATTCATGAGCGTCGTCTTGCCGCTTCCGTTTTCTCCGAGAAGCGCAAGTATCTCGCCGCGGTATATTTCCATGTTTACATTTGAATTGGCAGCTACGGCCCCGAAACGTTTGGAAATACCGGTAAGTTTTACAGCGGGTATTCTGTTATCCATCGTATCCCTCTTCAAAAAAATAGAATAAATTTGCCATGTTCACAAAGCAACTTTACAGATATCTCCAGAATTGAAGATATCTGTAAAATAGTTTTATCCCAATATGACAATGCAGGTCCGGCGCCTTAAGAGCGCCGAGCCTGTATTAAAGTCATTGTAAAAACATGTTGTTTATAGATTAGAATGCTGAGTCAAGAAGCTTGATTCCATCGATCTGGATATCGAAGAAAGGAGCGCTTCTGAGTCCGTCGCCTGACTCATTGAAGTATCCGTCAACGATAGCTTCGTGGTCTGCCTCGTAAGCAGGGTCTGAATCAACATCAGCCATGTAAGAAGTAAGATTTGCACCGTCTACGGTGAAGGTAGAGGTATCAAATACATGAAGCTCGCCGTTAACGATCTTCTCCTTAGCAGCGTCGATAGCTTCCTGAGTTCCCTCAGCTGCTGCAGTTCCGAGATCGGTAAGAGCTACTGATCCATCGCTTAAAGTTCCGCAGAAATCGGTAGGGAAATCCTGTCCTGCTGCGATAGCGGTAAGAACAGTCTCAAAGTAAGGCTCCCAGTTGATTCTTGAAGAAACGATGAAGGTGTTGGGGCAAGCTGCTGCAGTGCTTCCGTTGTAAGAGACGTCAGGAACACCTGCGGTCTCGCAAGCGGTAGGAGCTCCCATAGAGTCAGCGTGCTGAGAAATAAGAACGCAGCCGTTGTCGATAAGGGTCTGAGCTGCAGTCTTCTCTGCGGTCTCGTCATACCATGATCCGGTGAAGGTTACTTCCATGGTAACTGAAGGGCAAACGCTCTTAGCACCAAGATAGAAAGAGGTGTAACCTGAGATAACTTCTGCATAGGTGTATGCACCAACATAACCCATCTTAGCTTCCTCAGCTGTGATATCGCCTGCTTCGATCATCTCGTTGAGCTTCATACCTGCAGCGATACCTGCAAGATAACGTCCCTCGTAGATGTTAGCGAAAGCGTTGTGGAAGTTGGCAAGGTTCTCGGTGTGAGCCTTGGTTCCGGTAGCGTGTGAGAACTGTACATCGGGATATTCCTTAGCAGCCTCGATGATGTAATCCTCATGTCCAAAGCTGTCTGCGAATACGAAGTTGCATCCTGCGTCTGCAAGCTCAACTGCTGTCTCGTAAGCTTCCTGACCTTCGGGAACATTTGTCTTGAAAACGGGCTCTACGCCAAGCTTTTCACAAGCAGCCTTTGCTGCGCTGATGAAGTTGAGGTCGTAAGTAGAGTTCTCATCGTGAAGGCAGATGAATCCGGCCTTGAGTCCTGCTGCAGCAACGTCAGTAGCTTCTGCTGTTTCTGCCTGGTTCTCGGTTACGGTGTTTTCGGTGTTTGCATCACCGGTGTTTTCGGTGGAAGTGGAGCTTCCACATGCGCAAAGAGCAAATGCAGATACTGCTGCAAGTGCGATTGCGGCGATCTTGGAAAACTTTTTCATAATTTTTCTCCTCTGATTGCTTGTGCTTTATAGCACAGTTTCTTTACGCATTTTAGAATATCAAAACAAATAAGATTTTACAATGTGAAATATATACTTTTTTAACAATTTCTTTACATATTTTTTGTTCAAATATATTATGCAACTCTATATAGAAAAAACACCTCTGCGAATTTCTTCGCAGAGGTGCATTTTTACCGTTTATTCGTTTTAATCTTTCTTATGCGTTAAGAGGATACTTGTCGGTAAGAGTCTTTACGATAGCTCTTGCCTCTTCTACCTTATCAGCTCCTCCCTTAACTACAAGCGAGATTGCCTCGGCAACCTTATCAAAATCGTCTTCCTTAAGTCCTCTTGAAGTAGCTGCGGGAGTTCCGAGACGGATACCGCTGGTTACAAAAGGAGACTTGGGATCGTTGGGGATTGTATTCTTGTTAGCCGTAATATGTGCATCGTCAAGAAGCTTCTCAACTTCCTTTCCGGTAAGACCGAAAGGAGTAAGGTCCATAAGCATAAGGTGATTGTCGGTACCGTCGGAAACGATCTTTATTCCGCGGTTCTGAAGTCCCTTGCAGAGAGCCTGTGCATTCTTTACGATCTGTGACTGATATTCCTTGAAGGAAGGCTCAAGAGCTTCCTTAAAGCATACGGCCTTTGCAGCGATAACATGCATTAAAGGTCCGCCCTGGATTCCGGGGAATACTGCTTTATTAAGCTTATGCTCCTCAGCAAACTCTGCGCTTGAAAGGATCATTCCGCCTCTGGGTCCGCGAAGGGTCTTGTGAGTTGTAGTAGTGGTAACATGAGCATAAGGAATGGGTGAAGGATGAAGTCCTGCTGCCACAAGTCCTGCGATATGAGCCATATCTACCATTAAATAAGCTCCCACCTCGTCAGCGATCTCTCTGAAGCGCTTGAAGTCGATGGTTCTTGCATAAGCGGAAGCGCCTGCGATGATCATCTTGGGCTTGCTCTCTTTAGCAATTTCCTCAAGCTTATCGTAATCAATGAATCCTTCATCGTTAACACCGTAAGGAACAATATTGAAATATGTTCCGGAAATATTGGCAGGTGATCCGTGGGTAAGATGTCCGCCGTGATCAAGGTTCATACCCATAACGGTATCCCCGGGCTGCAGCAGAGCGAACTGAACGGCAAGGTTTGCCTGAGCGCCCGAATGGGGCTGAACGTTTGCGTATGTGCAGCCGTAAAGCTTCATAGCGCGGTCTCTTGCAAGATCCTCAACCACATCAACGCATCCGCATCCGCCGTAGTAACGCTTTCCGGGATATCCTTCGGCATACTTGTTTGTAAGGGGGCTTCCCATAGCAGCCATAACAGCCTTGCTTACCCAGTTCTCGGAAGCAATAAGCTCGATATGCTCCTGCTGCCTGTCTACTTCGGCAACAATAGCCTCTGCTATTTCGGGGTCAACGTTTCTAACTTCATCAAGTGAATACATAAAATCCTCCTTTTGCATAAATATGCAAATTATTACATGAAAGTGGTTTCATTATAATTTAAATGTTCTGCACTTTCAATAATATATTTATAAAAATTCATCAATCTTCTCCAAGCTTAAGAGCCTGTGAAATCTTAAGGGCCGAAACCTGCCTTGCAAGGATTACGAAGCAAATGATTATCATCACAAGGATTATCACAAACATCCTTATCATATCCCCGGGCAGTGTGACAAGCTTAAGAGGAAGCACCATATCGCTTGCACAGTATGCGATCTGTATAAGCGGTGCAAAAAGTCTCGACGAAAGGGTTCCTATTCCCGCGCCGCAAAGAAGCGGAATGATTGCCGAAAATATCTGCTCGTTTATAAGCATACCGAAAACCTCGTT
>JAFPRD010000080.1:0-3722 GCA_017401005.1 Lachnospiraceae bacterium | reverse complement strand
TTAATGACATAGTTCCGGTTCCGTCGTCGGTTACCTGAATCATCTCTTCCTGCTCTAAATGGGCGGCTTTTTTTCTTGCTATGCGCTCCACCCATTTCGCGTGGGTTAAAGCTGCATCTATTTCTTCTGCGTTGTATTCACCGCTTCCTTTAAGTCTTTTGAGCCTTAAGACTTCACGTTTTGCCACGGAGACAGCGGATTTGGCCGCTCTTGATGTCTTACTTCGAACAATCTGCGAGGATACTTTTTTAAAACTGTACCGGAGTTTCTTTACAGCGTTTGAGGAAGATTTCTTCTTTGCCCTGCTTGCTTGTAATGAGTCGGAGTAAGCCTTGCCCAGGCTGAGTACCGATTCGTTTGGACCGGAGGCAAATACCTTTTTCCCGTCAGCGGTAGTACTGCTGATGGTGCTCTTTGTTTCTTTTGCCATTCGCTTTAGCTGAGCATTTTTTTGCATAAGGGCAGCCTTCCCTTGCGAGGGCGAGGGCGCAGCATTAGCAGTATTTTTGTTAAACTGAGAATTAACTGTTTTTCCGACAGAAAGAAGATTTGTTTTTGCTATATTTCCCATAAGGTATCCTCCGTGACACCGGGTCTAATAAACGGAATCATCCATGAATCCGAAACTATTACATTTACTATATCGGCTGGGAAAAATAAAGATTTATAGGAAAAAGAAAATTAATTTAACCAAATATAAAAGTTTCTTGACAGTGGAAGGAGGTATTGCTATACTCAGATTAGAGCAACCGCTTGCGCAACGATGAAATAAGGAGTTGCGCAACTTGACTTTATTTATTTGGAGGAAAAAAGATGGACAAGTTTATTCTTAATGTTATCCATCGCCCCGAGATGGTTCCGGAGTATTCGGCTACCGTTACGGGACAGGGTAAAGAGGAAGATATAGGGGACAAGGTCCTTATAAACGAATCTCTTGATATTTTTAAGACACAGCAGCGTCTGGCACATGAAAACGGACTTAAGGTTACGATTCAGATGACCTACGCTTCTTTGTTCAATGACGAGGCTGTAGAGATTGCAAAGCATGATCATGATACCTATGGAGACGAAATCGCTCTCTCCCTTTTGGGACTTCCCTGCGAGCAGTTCCGCGATAAGTATAAGACCAAGGACTTTTGCATCTGGATGTTCTCTATGGAGGATAAAAAGACTATAGTCCGTGACGTATTTGGAAAGTTCTACGAAAGATTCGGCTTTTATCCCGAGTCAACCGGCTCCTACTACATGGATGCGGACCTTATAAACTTTATAAAGGACGAGTATCCGATGGTTAAGTGCGCCGTTGCTACCTGCTGGGAGGAAGGCCCTAAGGCTTACCATACCTGTAACAACTCATGGTACACCCTCTTTGACGGAGGCCCCTGGGCGCCATGGATCCCTTCAAAACAAAATACACATGCCCCCGCTGCAAACGCGTCGGAGGATTCGGGTATCGTAGCGATCCCTCACCTTTCAAGAGACCTGATCGCCTGCTACGACGGAAACGGTTCCAACTTCGGAACCCATCCTCAAAACGTACTCCGCGGAATGATCTACGATACAAAGACCTGGGAGTTCCCCTATCTTTACAATCTTATCGATCAGTACAGAAGCCTTGAAAAGTACAACAACGGATACGCCTACAATATGATGTTTGTCGGTCCCGGATGGATGAACAAGGCGGGCCGTTGGGAGCAGCCTTATGAGCTTTTGTTAAAGTCCTACACCGAGGGCTGCAAATATTATGGCGACCTTAAAAAGGAAGGCAAGCTTGTAGATATGACTATGAGCGAGTTTGCGGATTATTATCGCGAGAAGAAGGGCGTTAATGCGGGCAATTATAATGAACCCGAGTGCGCTCTCTGGAGAGATATCCTCTACGGCTCCGACAAGCAGCTTTTCTGGTACTGCGACCCCTATATGAGAGCCTGTGTAAATATGGACCAGGGCGGTGCTATTGTTGACCTTCGCCCATACGCTGCCAAGCTTGAGTGGCCTGTGGGAATCGGAACAAAACATGTTCAGGATGCTTCCTATCCTTTCCTTATCCAGGAAAAGTATCGCGCGGGATATTTTACCCACTACGCGGGAGCCGGAACTGTCAGAAGCGCAAAGCTTTCTTATAACGGCGAGGAGGTTGATCTTTGCCTTACTCCCACCCATGCGCATTTCTCGGAAGAAAAGATCGGCGGAAAGAAAAACAGGATCATCACTCTTGACCCTGTAACTATAGAGTTTAAAGACCTTACAATTAAGCTTCAGACAAAGGAATACTTCGAGGAAGGCTCTTCAAATATCAGAATTGAAAGAAGTATTCTTGAAATGAGCAATCCTTCTGCTGAGGTTACGATCGATGAGTATATGACCGCCTGCTACGGAACAACCGAGTACCCTGAGGATATGACGGGAATTACCCTTAAAGCCGTCGGAGACAGCGAGGAGACTATTAATTACGAGTATCGCTGCCGTGACGCTAAGGTGGAAAACGCTAGGGAAGTAAGCGCTACAGTTCCCGCTATCGAGACATTTGTCTCAATGAGTACCGACTGCGCGATGACCGGTTATATCGAGGAGGGCTACGCTTTCTCGCCTATGTTTAAACTGGGGTTAAAGAAAAAGATTTCTGATAAGGAGGTATTTTCAACATGGCTCAACTTGGCAAAGGCAAATTAAACTATCGTTGCCCCTCATGCTTTATGAGAGACCTCGACATCGATATGTTCTACAACAAGGAAACCGGAATCTACAGCTGTATCCGCTGTCAGTATCGAGGAACCGAGGAGGACGTACTTAAGTTCAATGAGCTTGTGCGGATCAGATACGGCGCGATGCATAAGAGATTTGATAAGTTTGATTTTGATTAAAGGATTAATATGAGCGAATTCATTAAGGGAATGGACCTTTCCACGCTTCTTGAAAATGAGAAGTGTGGGGCTAAATATTTCGTAAACGGAGTGGAAAAGGATATACTTGATATCTGCCGAGATAACGGTGTTTCTATGATAAGACTTCGCCTTTGGAATGACCCTAAGTCCGAAGAAGGAGAGCCGTATGGTGCCGGAAACTGTGACCTCGGAGTTTGTATAGAGACCGGAAAGCGCGTTACCAAGGCAGGTATGGGCGTACTTTTAAACTACCATTACAGCGATTTCTGGGCGGACCCGGGGAAGCAGTTTAAGCCCAAGGCTTGGAAGAACATGGGCGCGGATGAGCTTGAAAAGGCTGTTTACGATTTTACCGCCCGTTCCCTTAAGGAAATCCTTGACGCCGGAGTAGACGTCAGGATGATCCAGGTTGGAAACGAGTTGTCTAACGGCTTGCTTTGGCCGGAAGGTAAGGTACCTGAGTACAAAAATATAGCTCGCTTTGTGTCCGCCGGGATAAAGGCCTGCAGGGATATAGACTCAAGAATCCCTGTTATGATACATCTTGATAACGGCGGAAACAATGAGCTTTACAGAAGATGGTTTGATAATTATTTTGCCTGCGGCGGAGAGGATTTTGAGTATATAGGACTGTCTTATTATCCTTTTTGGCACGGCAATCTTAAGGCCCTTAGCGACAATATGAACGATATTGCGGTAAGGTATAAAAAGGACCTTTGTATAGCTGAGGTTTCATTTGGATGTGACGAGGATTTCACCATTCTAAACATCGGCACCGCCGGTGCGCACACCGCGCCCGTGGGGTCGCTGGTCCGCGTCACGGAAATCGTCTCCGGT
>JAFPRD010000079.1:0-2602 GCA_017401005.1 Lachnospiraceae bacterium | reverse complement strand
CATCACTGCGGATACGGAATCCTGTATGACCTTGACGCGAAGAACAAATTCGGTGATACATACAGGGAACAGGTAGAAGAGGGCTTCATCGATCATCGCGGTGATTTCCTTACCAGAGAACAGGCTTTTCATTGATCTCAAGGTACTGCTTTGCAGTCTTTGAGCCCATCCTTTTTCCGGTACCTCCCGCAAGAAGTATTGCAGTGCAGTGAGGCTTAACAGGTGCTTTATCGTTTATACAAATATTTTCCATTTTTATGCTTTGAACACTCCGACCTTCTCGCCTATCTGAAGATTAGGCACAGCGTTTAAGTCAAGAGCGCTCCTATACCCCTTAATAAATTCATAATACCCCGCGGCGCCTATCATAGCCGCGTTGTCCGTGCAATAGATCGGCGCAGGATGTACAAAATCAAATCCCCGTTTTGCACATTCCGCCTCGAAAGCCTTCCGAAGATGAGAGTTGGAAGCCACTCCTCCCGCTATGGCAAAAGTCTTTACCCCGTAGTCTTTTGCCGCCTTAAGGGAATGCTCTACAAGTACTTCCACAACAGCCTTTTGGAAGGATGCGGCCACATCCGCCTGGGAGAACTCCTCTCCTTTCATTCTGCAACCGTTAAGATAATTAAGCACAGCCGATTTAAGTCCGCTGAAAGAGAAATCGTATTCACTGCCATCGACCTTTCCCCTCGGAAAAACAATGGCGTCCGGATTTCCCTCATCCGAGATTTTGTCGATCTTCGGACCTCCCGGATACCCGAGTCCTATTGCTCTCGCCACCTTGTCAAAAGCCTCTCCGGCAGCATCATCCCTCGTCCTTGCGATTATCTCGTACTCCCCGTAATCCTTTACAAGTACAAGATGGGAATGTCCTCCGGAAGCCACAAGACACATAAAAGGCGGCTTAAGATCCGGATTGTCGATATAATTGGCGCTTATATGCCCTTCTATATGATGTACTCCCACAAGAGGTATGTCTCCGGTAAAGCTGATAGCTTTTGCGGCGGACACCCCGACTAAAAGGGCTCCCACAAGTCCCGGGCCGTATGTTACGGCGATGGCATCAATATCATTAAGACTGACATTTGCCTCCTCAAGGGACTTTTTTATAACTCTGTTTATTTTTTCTATATGCTTTCTTGAAGCAATCTCCGGAACGACTCCTCCGTAGAGGGTATGGAGATCTATCTGCGAATAAATCGTATTTGAAAGAACCTCTCGCCCGTTTCTTACAACCGAAGCGGCTGTCTCGTCACAGGAGCTCTCGATTCCCAAAATTAAAACATCATTGTCCATCATCAATCACCCGGGATTCCGTCGCCGTTTAAATCAACATTGGCCTCAAAATCCCATCCGTATATTTTCCAGCGCTTTTCCGAATCCTTTCTTAGAAGATAAACGATCCTCTGCGTTTCGCTGGTTCCGTTCTCATTAACATTGTATGTGCAAAGAAGTCTCGCAAAGGAATAACCGTCCCTCGTGTAGTAGTCCACATTGGTACTTGAAGCCACTCCCGCGTTTGTAACTTTACGCTTTGCATCCTTGTAGCTTTGTACGTCCTCTTTAAGAGAGATAAGATAGCTTCCCACCTCATTGGCATCGAGAAGCTTTTGATCGAAGAGCCCCCTTGCCTTAAGTCCGAGAGCCTCAATGTCGTCCTCAGAAGTATCGTCGGCGTAGTAGCACTTCATGATCTCGTTGTAGTACTTCATGACCTCTTTGGGCGTCGGAGGATAATCCTTATCAAGATTCCTCGAAAGAGCCGCCTCTACCGCAGTCATATTGGCTTCAGCATTGCGCTCCTTGGCTCTGCCCGAAAGGAAGGCATAATACCCTACCACGGCCATTATCATAAGCACTATTATAATTGTAATCCTTGTAGCACGTGGCTTGAATTTCATTAACGGGTTACCTCAAATCCTTTTATATCAGTCTTCAAATTTAAGCTCTTTACTGTAGCCGTCCTTGGCTATATGAGCATCCTTAAAGATCGATCTGACAGTGTCTTTGTAGTTTTCCGGCCAGTTCATCGCCGGGCTGTAGTGCGTAAGCCAGAGTTCGCTGCTTCCGGCTTGCTTTGCGATCTCGCAGGCCTCCTGCATAGTCATATGCTTCTTGGCCACCGCTTTCTCCGCCTCCTCGGGGTCTCCGTACATTCCCTCGAGGATCAAAAGATCCGTATCTTTTGCAGCTTCCTTAATTGAATCGGTCGGCCTTGAATCAGTACAATATGTGACTTTAAGGCCTTTTCTCTTTTCTCCGAGGACCATATCCGGCGTGTAGGTTACGCCGTCCTCCGAAATCTCCTCTCCCTTTTGGAGCCTGTTCCAAAACTTAAGAGGTATTCCGAGCTTTTCAGCTCTATCCTTGTCGAATCTTCCCGATCTGTCTATTTCGATCGTATATCCGTAGCAGACCATACTGTGATTTACCTTAAAGGCCTTAAGCTTAAAACCGTCAAATTCAAAGGTCTGTTCGGGAGATGTGATCTCCATAAACCTAAGCTCAAAAGGAAGCTCCGGTGCGATGACTCTAAGGGCTCCTACGACTCTTTCAAGGCCCTTGGGGCCTATAAGAAGAAGTGGCTCCGTTCTGTCGGAAT
>JAFPRD010000078.1:0-8373 GCA_017401005.1 Lachnospiraceae bacterium | reverse complement strand
CTCTTCGGAGTATTCGCGAAGGGCATTGCAAAGATCCCTCATCAGCTCTCTGTACTCCCAAAAGGCCCTTGTGCACATTCTCTGGTGCGACATTTCAATAAGGCTCCTTAAGTTGCGCTTGTCGACTACCTTTGTCTCCATTCCGAGAGGAAGGAGCATAGCAGCATCCTCTCTGGGAATACCGCACTCGTTTTCAAGCTTTGAAGCGGCATCTGCGATAGCCTTCATGGTATCTTCGTAAATCTGCTTTGCCTTTTCATCTTTTGCTACGGTATGAGGCAAAACATATTTAAAGTCTTCATACTTAATGTATCTTGTACTTGCCTGAAGTCTTGTGGGAGCTCCGCCTATATGAGTGTACCATTCTCTTATGACCCTGGCGGAATACCCGTCAAGTATCATCTCAACATTAACGTACTCAAGAACTCTTCCGTGTCCGGAAACGATACAATCAAGTCCTCTCTTGTAGTTTTTCTCCGCGTCTTCTATATTGGCGCCCCAGCAGACTCCGGCGCGCTGTCCCATAAGTGTGATGGGGTTCTTTGTGGTTTCCTCGATAATTATTATCTTTGCCATAGTAATATCCTTTAGTCCGGTTTTAAAGTTTTTAGTTCTCCCATTTATCGCACATTGAATTTATCTGGTCCGCGATCTTGCCCAGTTCCTTATTCGGTCTGCCCTCAAGCTTTTTGATAAGAGCCATAAGCCTCTGACCGGCGCTGACAAGTCTCGCATATACGCCGTTAGCGATAGGCGCTTTCTTTTCAACCTTTTGAGGCATAGCTTCGTAGGTAAAGCGGTTGGCCGCAAGGTCAAATACAGATCCGCTGTAGGGCGCGTATGCGCGCTGACCATACTCGATCTTTAAGGTTTCCGCAAACTGCATCGTAACGCTGTCTTCGCCGTGGACGATAAATACCTTTTTCGGCTTTTCTTCGAAGGCGCTTATCCAGTCGATAAGTCCCTGCTTGTCGGCATGTCCGGAAAGTCCCGCAACCTGCTTTATCTGCGCGTTTACGCTGATCGTTTCGCCAAAAAGCTTAACCTCTTTGGCGCCTTCTATTATGGCGCGTCCGAGAGTTCCGTTAGCCTGATATCCGACAAAGAGAATCGTACATTCTTTTCTCCAAAGGTTATGCTTTAAGTGGTGTCTTATACGTCCCGCCTCGCACATACCCGATGCGGAGATGATAACCTTTGGTGTGTCGATAAAGTTGATCTCTCTTGATTCATCGCTTGTAATTGTAAGCTTTAATCCGCCGAATGACAAAGGATTTATTCCCTCATTAACAAGCTCTAAAGCTTCCTCGTCGTAGCATTCGCTTCTGTTTGCTCTGAATACTTCCGTAGCTTCGACCGCCATGGGACTGTCTACATAAACAGGGAAGTTTTCATGTCCTTTTATCAGTTTGTTGACTTTTATCTTACGAAGGAAATACAAAAGCTCCTGCGTTCTTCCGACAGCGAAGGAAGGGATAACAACATTTCCGCCTCTGTCGAAGGTCTCCTGGATCACCTTCGCGATCTCTGTCACATAATCGGGCTTATCCGCCGTATGCAGCCTGTCTCCGTATGTTGACTCCATAACAACAAAGTCCGCTTCCGCTGTAGGCTTCGGGTCACGAAGGAGCGGCTGGTTTTTATTTCCAATGTCTCCGGAGAAAACAATCTTTTTTGAAGTATCACCTTCGGTTAGCCATACTTCAATGGAGGATGAGCCGAGAAGATGTCCAATATCGGTAAAACGTATCTTTACTCCGTCGCAAACTTCCACAATCGTATCGTAATGGCAGGGCACGAGTCTTTTGATTGCTCCGTCCGCATCGGCCAAAGTATACAGCGGCTCGATAAGAGAGGTTTCATCGCTTCGCTTTGCCTTTCTGTTTTTCCACTCTGCCTCCTGCATCTGGATGTGTGCACAGTCCCTGAGCATTATACTGCAAAGATCGCAGGTAGCATCCGTAGCAAATATCTGCCCCCTGAAGCCCTTTGCGTAAAGGAGGGGAAGCAGCCCCGAGTGGTCAACATGCGCATGTGTAAGGAATACATAATCGATCATGGACTCGTGAACCGGAAGCGGCGCGTTTTCAAAGATCTGCGCTCCCTGCTGCATACCGTAGTCCACAAGGATATGTTTATCCCCGACTTCGATGTAATGACAGCTTCCGGTAACCTGATGGTCGGCTCCGATAAAAATTAACTTCATATTTTTCCTCGCTTATTCATGAAATATTTTTCAAGCAAAGCATATTTAGTAATGAAAAAAAAAACATAAAAGATTATCAGTCTTTTATGTTTATCAGTATATCATATTATTGCTATTTTTTGTATGATATTCTTAGTATGACTACAATATTTTGTAGTTTTTGTAATCTTATCTGTTCTTTGCCCAAGTGATTCCGTAGAGGGAAACCATCATCTTGCGGATTTCTTCTTCCATAACTCTGCAAGCCTCGAACTCGGTCTTTACATGGATAAGGCCAATCTTCTTTTTATTGTCGCAAAAAAAGATATCGAATCCGTTGCCGTTTTTCTCGAGGCAAATACGTTTATTATGCTTTCCGCCAACCTTATACAGTTTCTTGGGAACAAGATGCTCTTTAAAAAATGAATTAAGCTCTTTAATAGTCATAACCGTTACCTCATCACATAGTTTTTAAAACTACATTCAGTGTAACACGCTGCCAACTTGATTTCAAGACAGTTAATGATTTTTTAATAAATTAAAAGAGGCTGCCCGGGGAGCAACCTCTTCCTCAAAAAAAGCAATAAAAAAGAGCGATAGACGGGGCTCGAACCCGCGGTCTCCACCTTGGCAAGGTGGCGCTTTACCAACTAAGCTACTATCGCATCTTGTCCGCCGCTTTCCAACGGACAAGTGCTATTCTACTAAATATATTTTATCTTGTCAACAATTATTTTAAATTTTTTTAGAGAAGTTTTTCGAGCTCGGAAATCTGCTCCTTAAGAGCCGAAAGCTGCTCTTTTATCTGCTCTGTTTTGTCGGTGTTTTCTGAGTTTTCGGAAATCTCACCGCCTTCTTTTTCCGCAGCCTTTGCATTCTTTCTTTCAGCTTTCTCTTTGGAAAGTTCCATCTGAACTTCGCTGATGGAATTTACAACTATACCCACAACTACGTTCATGATAACGAAAGAACTGATAAGTACAAAGGGTACGAAGTATACCCAGGCCCAGGGAAATACATCCATTACAGGTCTGGATATTCCCATAGACCAGCTCTCTAAAGTCATAACCTGGAACAAAGTATACAGGCTTTTTCCGATACTTCCGAACCAGTCGGGAAATGCGATTCCAAAAAGCGTTGTTCCGATAAGTGCAAATATATAGTAGATAATAAGCAGTAATGCTCCGCTCCAGCTGATTCCGGGGATTGACTTTCTTATAGCCTCGAAAACGAGTCTTAGCTTATCAAGTCTCGATACAAGTCTGAAAGCTCTTATTCCCTTTAAAGCCTTTAAGGTACGAAATACCCTGAAGATACGGAATACTCTGAGTACCTTGAGGAATGAAAGACCGGAAACGAGAGAGCAAACAACCACAATAAGGTCAAACCAGTTCCAGCCGTCCGTGAAGAATCTGAAGCCGTAAGCTACGATCTTCAGCAAAAGCTCAAGGATAAATATCCCGAGGCAGATGTTGTCAAGTACGGTCAAAACCGGACCGATGGCACCGCAGATCTTTTCGCTTGTCTGAAGTCCCATTATGATCGAGTTTATCAAAATAACGATAAGTATCGCGTTTTGAAAAAGAGCGCTCTCTACAAAGGATTTTAGTTTTTTCATTTCTCTGTCACCTTTGTATTAAAGAGTAAATCCCGAAGGAAGAGGAATAGTAAGCATATAAATGAATGCTACAAGAAGGAATGCAACCGATACAAAGAATACGATCTTGCGGTTGGGAAGTCTCTTGAAGATTCCTACAATACCGAGAAGGAAAAGTACAAGTGAGTAGATAACGGTTACAAGGCCAAATCTGTCACCGTTTGAGTTGTCTTCCTGTCCCTGTTCAAGAACTGCCTGTGACTCTTCAAGAGTTGCCTGTGCTTCTGCATAGTAGCTGTCCATAAAGCCTTCCTTATCGAAAGGAGACGCCCACTCTTCCTGATCAAATGCCCACTCTATTGCGTCGGCAAATTCATCACTGCAGCTGTCATAGATAAGAATGTTGATCTTGTCCTGAATGATCTCAGCCTTCTCGTCATCGCCCTCTTTCTCGGCGATCTCGAGCTCAGTCTGATAGTTTACGATGCTGTTCCATACCATAAGGTCCTGCATATACTGCTGAGAAGCCTCGTTCCACATTGAGTTTCCTTCTGCGGCAATATTGTTGCTTGTGGTGTAATTTGTTGCCTGGTTTCCTCCGTGAAGGGATCCGATCCAGGTAGCCCATGCTGTAAGAAGGGCTGTAACGCCGAGGAAGATGGCGATAAACATCTCAAGTCTTTCCTCTGTGAAAAATACTTTCTTTTCTGTCTTTGCCTTTGCGGCGGTTTCTACATTGTTTTCCATAATTTAATTACTCTCCTGTTTTATTTCTCCCCGTCTCTTTTTCAAATTAAAGTCCCATGCTCTCAAGTTCTTTAAGAACCTCTTCAACCTGCTGCTCGCAGAGCTTGCTGTTCTTTCCGCCGAGGGATCCAAGGTTTCCCCAACCGTCGGTTATAAGTCCGATAGCAGCATTTTTAACCACGTTCTCAGTACCTGCTGCCTCAGCCTTCTGAAGATTCCACTTCGTACCTCTTTTGCCGTTACCTGCCATAAAAGCGGGAAGAAGCTGAACCTGGTTCTGTCTGTCTACCTCAGGGAAGCAAATGATGTTTGTGAATGCATGCTTAACCCACATAGGTTTTCCGGGGGTGAATTCATGATCCTTGATCGCTTCGAAGAGTTCCTCGGGGGTGTACTCTTTTTGGGTGACAAACTTTTTCATCTTAAATCCAAAAGCCATAATCTCCTCCTGATTATTTTGTATTTGCGCATTTTCGCGCTTACCAAATATGATTATAAAAAATTCCGAAAATAAAAAAAGTAACCCTATGGCTACCTTTTTATTTTTTTGGTAACCATAGGGTAATATTATCTTTGGAACAGTCCCAGTCTCTGGGCCTTTCTTTCGGCCTCGGCTCTGCCGGTCACTCCAAGCTTTTTATAAATGTTCCTGTTATGCTTCTTTAAACCGCTGTAAGTTATACCGCATACCTGACAGATCTTTTCGGTTGTCTCCCCGTCGCAAAGCATTCCCAGTATCTGTTTTTCTCTGTTTGTAAGATCAACCTTTTCTTTAACCACATATTTCAGATAATCCGGATATGCCGCTGAGACCCCTGCATTCACGCTCAGGATCTTCCTGAAAAAATCATCCCCCAAAAGACCTGCAGGCTCGTCGGCAGCGAGTTCCTGTAAGATAGGTTGCAGAGCCTTTCCCTCCAGAGCCGGGATATTTACAAAATTAAACTCTTTCGCGTACTCGATTCCCAAGAGAGCGTGTTCTCTCCAGTGTTCATCCTCCATACGGTACAGGATGACGGATTTTAGGAATTCATTTTCGATGCGCATGAAAAATCTTTCGTATTTTTCGTAATAAACTCCCAAAAGGTTCGCAAGCTCAAGAGCTTCGTAATACCGCTCTTCAAGGATAAGACAGCGCATCTTTACCATATAGCGATATCTGTCGGTTATGCAAAAGCCGGTACGCTCCCCCGAAACCGAAGAAAGGAATTCGTCAATTCCCTCGTTTTTGCCTTCGAACAGGGAAAGCCAGACCTCCATAGCCTCAAGATTGGGATACAGCTGCACCGCTTTTTCGGCATATGCCTTTTCCTTAAAGGAATTAAAGACTCTCTTTGCGCTTTTATACTCCCCGATGACGAGATTTTGTCTGACCATTATGCCGACCGCAACAAATCCCATCTCTATCTTTCCGCCATGAAGCGCCTCATCGTACCCGTTATTACACCTTAAAAGTACATCGTAAGTCGATAAAGTCCCCTTTTCAAACCCGCTCTCCGCAAGGGCAAGGGTAACAAGTCCTTTCCCGAATTTACCGAGGAGCACCTCCAGGGGCTTTCCCATAATTCTCGCTATCTGAGTGTCATTCTTGGACCATTCGCTAAAGTCAAGCCCGCCGTTCATTATAGAAGCGGCGTTACCCGTAGCGCACATCTCAGGGATATTAAGTCCGTCATTACTTACCATCGTTATGACATTTTTCATAACTGTAATGATTCCTTTGACGCCTTTGTGAGGTAGTCCTATATTTAAATAAGCTATACGGGCTTTGGCGACCCGTCGGCTTTCCTTGGAGTTTGATGTATCCTTTTCAAATAAAACCAGTTCGTTTCTCCAGTACTCGGACTTCTCCGGCTCCATAATAAGGTCGCAAAGCATGCTCATACCCGCGATAAGTACAGGATCTTTTTTGATCTCTTCCTCGGGAAGAGAGAAATAATACTCCTTTGTATCGAAATAATGTCCCGTTCCCGGATGATCGGAAACGTTTTTAACAAGTATTTCTTTGATCTTGTCTTCACACTGGGCCATCTTATAAAAGCGAAGGGCGTTGGGCGTATCTTTCCTTGCTTCGTACCACTCTGCCGCCTTTAAATAGTTTTCCCGGCTTTTTTTCTCGCTCCAGGTAAGGTCTCTTTTCCAAAGAAGATATTCCCTGAATTTGTCTCCGATAAAGTAATACTCCTCGCCCTCTACCATCTCGGGGCCGTGGAACAGTCTTCCCGTTACGTTTCTGCAGTACTCTATCATCCTCGAGATGACAGGCCTGCCGATGAGAGCCTTTGTAAGTCCGTCATTGAAATATTTATACGGACAGATAGCCAAAACAAAGTCTATAAAGTCCGCTTCGCACCTGCTTAAAAAAACCTCATCCCAGTATCTGAAAACATCCCTCCAGACGCTCTCGTTCAGCTCTTTTGACATATTCTGACCGGCTTCAATACGGTTTGCATAACAGTAAACCGCTCTCGGATATCCGAGGGATTCCCTGCAAACCTTTCCAAGGGTGTCCTCGGAAACGCTGACTCCCAGACTCTCGAAATACAGAGCAATCTCCTCTTTCTGGAGGTAAAAATCCCTCTCTGTGATCCTTACGAAATCAAGGTCCATCTCAATATCCGCAAGATACCCCGGGAGCATACCTCTGGTTATAAGTATCACCCAGACTCCCTCGCACCTTAAAAGGTCTCTGATATAACCAATGGATTCATTATCCTCAAGTTTTTGAAGATCGTCGATTATATAGATACTCTTTCTTGAGATGCGAGGGTTCGGCATTTCCGTAAGTTTTCCGTCTATCACATACAGATTTACCGGGTTCTTGTATTTAAAGAAGTGTCTTACAGCGGCTGATTTTCCCCAGCCTGCGGAAGCCATAATACATACGTGTCTGTATTCGCTTTCCGCCTTTTTAAGCTTTTCATATACAGCAGAGACTCTAATATAATCCATTCTCTCTCCGACTCATGATACTAATACATCATGCCCCTTTTTCATCCATCTGTGCCGTGTACAGATGGTAGTATTGTCCTTTCTTTGCGAGAAGCTCTTCATGAGTTCCCGCTTCAACGATTCCGCCGTCATCGATATACATGATGATATCGCAGTTCTTAATGGTAGAAAGTCTGTGGGCGATGATAAAGGTTGTTCTTCCCTTCATCATATTGTTAAGACCGGTCTGAAGCGCACGCTCCGTCTGAACGTCGATACTCGAAGTAGCCTCGTCAAGCACAAGGATCTTGGGGTCTGATATAAGGGTTCTTGCAAAGGAGATAAGCTGTTTCTGTCCCTGTGAAAGGGTTGTACCTCTCTCCCTTACTTCGCTCTCGTATCCGTCATCCATCGCGCTGATAAAGGAGTCGGCACAAACGATCTTTGCTGCCTCTTTTATCTCCTCATCCGTAGCATCAAGCTTTCCGTAACGGATATTGTCCGCTATTGTACCCGAGAAAATAAAGCTGTCCTGAAGCATTATTCCCATCTGGGAACGAAGGGAATGTAAGGTCACTTCGGAGATATCCTCTCCGTCTATAAGAACCCTGCCTCTTCCCACATTGTAGAATCTTGAAATAAGGCTGACAATAGTACTCTTTCCGGCGCCGGTAGGGCCTACCAAAGCCACGCTCTGTCCGGGTTTAACGTTAAACGAAACATTCTTAAGTACGGGCTTGCCCTCTTCATAAGCAAAATCTACATTTTCAAATGTAACCTCACCCTTTATCTCTGGCATGATCTTTGCGTTCGGTGCGTCATCAACGGTAACGGGCTCGTCGAGAGTCTGGAAGATTCTCTCGAGGTAGGCGATATTGTTGATAAAGGTATTGAAGATGTTTCCAAGGTTCAT
>JAFPRD010000077.1:0-6525 GCA_017401005.1 Lachnospiraceae bacterium | reverse complement strand
GTTTCCGAAGGTGTTGTCCTTCTTAAAAACGAAGGAGTACTTCCAATTAAAAAAGGAAGCAAAGTAGCCCTTTTTGGACGTATCCAGAGCCGCTATTACAAGTCCGGAACCGGTTCCGGCGGAATGGTAAATGCGGGTAAGGTATGGACTATACCCGAGGCTTTGGAGAAGGAAGGCCTTTTACTTAACGAGGACCTTAAAAAGATATATGCGCAGTTTGACAAAGACCACCCCTATGATATGGGTATGGGATTTGGAAGCGAGCCCTGGAGCCAGGATGAGATGCCTCTTGCTAAGGACGTTGCAAAGAAGGCGGCAGAAGAGTCAGAGACAGCGATAGTAGTTATCGGCCGTACCGCCGGAGAGGAACAGGACTATAAAGACGCTCCCGGTGCTTACAGACTCTCTGAAACCGAGAAGGAAATGTTAAATACCGTACGCGCTGCCTTTAAAAAGATGATCGTTCTTATGAACGTGAGCGCAGTTCTTGATATGGGGGATATTGAAAGCGTCTGCCCAGAAGCCATTCTTTACGCCTGGCAGGGAGGGGAAGTCGGTGCCCTTGGATGCGCCGATGTTATCGTGGGAAACGTAAGCCCCTCCGGTAAGCTGACCGATACTATCGCCAAAAGGATTGAGGATACTCCCGCATTTCCCAATTTCGGAAGGATCGATTACAACTGCTACGCCGAAGATATCTATGTAGGATATAAGTGGTATGAAACCTTTAACAAAGACGCAGTACTTTATCCTTTCGGATTCGGACTCTCATACACAACCTTTAAGATAAGCGCCAAAGAATGCGTGCTTAAAGACTCTCTCGGCAAGATCATTGCCCTTTCGGACGAGCTTTTTGTTAAAAAGATAATCGACGATGAAGGTGCCAAGATTCAGCTGACATTCGAAGTGGAAAATACCGGAGCTTTTGCCGGTAAAGAAGTTGTAGAGGTTTATCTGAAAGCACCCCAGGGAAAGCTTGGAAAGAGCGCGATTTCCCTTGCCGGATTTACCAAGACAAAGAGCCTTGCTCCCGGTGAAAAGTGCCTTGTAAGCGTAGACGTAGATCCTTATCTTATCTCTTCATATGACGACTCGGGAGTTACCGGAAATCCTTACTGCTATGTTTTAGAGAGCGGAAGATACGAATTCCTTGCGGGAGATTCTTCCGTAGATTTGGATAAGGCTTGCGAGTTTACTCTTTCGGAAACTATCGTTACAAAGAAGTTAAGCTCTCAGATGGCTCCCATTAAGGCCTTTAAGAGAGTTCACCCCGTTTCTTCGGGAGAGGGATTTAAGGTTTCCTACGAGGATGTTCCTCTTGCCAAAGTAAGAGATATAGAATTAGCAAAGAAAGATAAGCCCGAATGCCTTCCCTACAGCGGCGATAAGGGAATAAAGCTTACCTATGTTAAAAACGGAAAGGCTACGATGGAAGAATTCCTCGCGCAGCTTTCCGATGAAGACCTTACAGCCATCGTAAGAGGCGAGGGAATGGGAAGCCCTAAGGTTACTGCGGGTACCGCGGCGGCCTTTGGAGGCATCAGCCCCAATCTTAAAGGCTTTGGAATCCCCTGCGGATGCTGCTCCGACGGACCTTCCGGTATGCGAATGGACTGCGGAACAAGAGCTTTTTCCCTTCCCAACGGAACGCTTCTTGCCTGCACCTGGAATACAGCTTTAAACGAAGAGCTCTTTGGTATGCTGGGAATTGAGATGACCAAGAACAAGATCGACGTTCTCTTAGGACCCGGAATCAATATTCACCGTCATCCCTTAAACGGAAGAAACTTTGAGTATTTCAGCGAAGATCCTATCGTTACCGGACGCATGGCTGCAGCACAGTTTAGAGGGCTTAAGAGCGCGGGAGTAAGCGGAACGCTTAAGCATTTTTGCGGAAATAACCAGGAGACCCACAGACACGATATCGACAGCGTAATCTCCGAGAGGGCTTTAAGAGAGGTTTATCTTAAAGGATTTGAAATTGCCATAAAAGAGGGCGGAGCAGACTCCGTTATGACCACATACGGCGCTGTAAACGGCACCTGGACCAACTCAAGACATGACCTAAATACCTGCATCTTAAGAGGTGAGTGGGGCTTTGAGGGAATCGTTATGACCGACTGGTGGGCAAAGATCGGAGATGTGGACGGAAAGATCTCAAGGAACGATTTCGCAAGATGCGTCCTTGCACAGAACGATTTTTATGCGGTGTGTGCCGATGCTTCGGTAAATTCAACCGATGACAATCTTCTTTCTTCCCTTAACGAGGGCACTATCACAAGAGGACAGCTGGTCAGATGTGCTTCAAATATCTGCTCCTTCCTTACAAAGACCCACGCTATGGAAAGATTCGTAGGCGAAGAACCTGAGCTTATACTTGAAGGATTTGATGACGGAGATTCCTCGGTTAACGCGGCTAATGTCGAGTACTTTGAAATAACCGATGGCACTGTGGTTGACCTTTCTCATGTACTCTCGATTCAGGGATGTGTATACGCTTTCGGACTCGATGTTAAAAAGAGAGGATGCTATAAGATAGAGATCACGGGAAAGAGCGACCTTTCGGAACTTGCCCAGATTCCTATCGGAATCTTTTTCCAGAGCGTACCCAGCGGAACCTTTACCTTTAACGGTACCGGAGGAGAGTGGAAGAGCCTTGAGAGAAAAATCCTTCTTTCTTCAAGATACGGAGTTCTCAGATTCTACTTCGGCGGAAACGGACTGACATTAAAGGACCTTAAGTTTACATTTGAAAAGGACTTTGATCCCGAGGCAGGATGGGACGCATACTCTGATTATATAAAGGGATAGGAAACCGTTTCCGAAAATGCCTAAAAATCAATAAATTGTTTACTATTTCGGTCTCTTTTAGTAAAATAGAATAAAATAATTCATACTCGCACCAAGAGGTTGATTGAATTGAAGATCGAAAGAAATGATTTGGAGATAAATGCATCTCCGATATTATCTTTCAATATTTCTCTGGACAGAGACTATCGTATCGGGGAATTCGATAACGACGGAAGAGAGTTTATTGGGGATAACATCAATTCTAAATTCTATGAGCTTGGAATTGATGCAAAATGCAAAAGCGAAATAGAGGAATTCCTCGGGGAAGTAAGTGATAAAGGTAGTGCAAGGATCATTACCTTTATCATGAACCGAAATGAAAAGCCTCATCTTGTCGATATTTACGGAAGCTACAGACAGGGTGAGGAGCTTTGCTATGCCATAAAACTCTGGGATATCCCGAACCTTGAGAAAAACTGCATGGAATATCTTAACAATATGCTCAAGTACAAGGGAATGATGGGACTCTCTTCACAGATCTTTTTCGATTATTATATGGATGAGAATCTTGTATCTGTCTACAGATATGTGGGTAGAAAATCCATCCGTCTTTTCTACGATACTTTCGATGCCTTCATCGGCAAGATAAAAGAATTCGGAGATAAAAACGAGCATAACCTCTTTTTGATAGACAGCCTTAAGGAGCAGTTATCCGGCGGTAAGAGTAATATTGATATTACCTTAAAGAGCGGGTTTTTACATGTTGACGGAAAAGTTCAGAAGCTCCTTTTCAGGGCAAGACGTGAAACTTTCAGCGGACAGCGCATGATGTACGGCATCATAAGCAATCTCTCCGGGGATGACAACGATCTGCCGTTTTATCTTACGACGGCGGGACTTGACTCGGCCACGGGACTTTTAAGTAAAAGAGCTTTGATCGAGTACTCGGATTATGTGTTTTCCAGCGAGGCTACCAAGCACAGAAAGCACTACATGGCCCTTCTTGACATAGATGACTTTAAGAGTATCAACGACAATTTCGGACATCAGGTGGGAGATGCGGCTATATCCATCCTTGCCAATGTTTTGTCGGATATGGTAAGAGACCTGGGAATGGTAGGAAGATACGGCGGTGACGAATTCTTTATCTTGACGGATATGGTGGAGGATGAGGAAACCCTAAGAAGCCTCCTTCGAAGGATCAGAAACAATGTCGCGATGATCGCGAAGGAAACTCTCGGAATCGAGAAAATGACTCTTTCCATCGGTGTGTCCGCATACCCGGAGCATGGCGACAATTACAAGGATCTTTTGGCGACTGCGGATAAATGCCTTTATATTGCCAAGGAAAAGGGAAAGGACAGATATATCATCTATCGCCCCGAGATGCACAGCGATATAGAGACGGGGCTTGTTAAAAAGAATATCTCTTCCTACGATGAGCAGTCTAAATCCATTAACCGTGTCATTAAAAGTCTGTTCAAGGAGGGAGAAAACGCTCTCTACGACAGTCTGAAAGATATCGTAAAGAGTTTTGACTTGGACAGCATCGATATTTTCTACGGGGATATGGACAGCGCTCTCTATACATGCGGTAAGTATCCTTCCGGTTTAAAGGCGAGGGACTTTTTGGCTGACTCCTCGTATATGGATATGTTTGACTTAAACGGGGTGTATGTGCTTAATCTGCTCCATTCCCTCAGACATACTCACGGAGCGATATTTAATATGCTCGATGAGAAAAAGTGCATGTCAATGATACAGATCGCGCTGCCCGTAGACGATCCGAAGTATTTCTTCAGCTGCAATATGCTTAACAGAAATCATAAATGGTCGGATGCGGAGGTGAGTAACCTCGGCCTCTTCGGATCCCTTATTTACGAGATCTTAAATAAAAAATGACCTGAAACCTTCGCCCTGCCGCGAAGGTTTTTGTGCTATTTAAATCCGCGCAATATTTGAGATGTGACGGACTTTTTGTGGGAAGTATTTTTGTAAGCCCTAACATATACTGTATTTGCGATAGTTTGCCTGCGGCAAACGGCAAATAAACAAAAAGAGGAAGATTAATTATGGAAATGACCTTACGCTGGTACGGTTCGAAGTTCGACACCGTCACATTAAAACAGATCAGACAGATCCCCGGAGTTACCGGAGTCATCACAACTCTCTACGATACTCAGCCCGGAGAAGTTTGGCCAAGGGAAAGAATCAAGGCTCTTAAGGATGAAGTTGCGGCAGCAGGCCTTCATATTTCAGGTATCGAGAGCGTTAATATCCACGATGCCATCAAGACAGGTGCTCCCGAAAGAGAGCAGTATATCGCCAATTATATCGAGACTCTTGAGAACCTCGGTAAAGAAGATATCCACCTTGTCTGCTACAATTTTATGCCCGTATTTGACTGGACAAGAACCGAGCTTGCAAGAGTCCGTCCCGACGGATCCACCGTTCTTGCCTACACCCAGGAAGCGGTTGATGCCATTAAGCCCGAGAATATGTTTGATATGATAGCGGGAGATGCCAACGGCGCCATACTTCCCGGCTGGGAGCCTGAGAGAATGGCTCATATAAAGGAGCTCTTCGAACAGTACAAGGATATCGACGATGAAAAGCTTTTTGCAAACCTTAAGTACTTCCTTGAGAAGATCATGCCCGTTTGCGATAAGTACGACATCAATATGGCAATCCATCCCGACGACCCCGCATGGAGCGTATTCGGGCTCCCCAGGATCATCATCAACAAAAAGAACATCTTACGTATGATGCAGATGGTAGATAACCCTCATAACGGCGTTACTTTCTGCTCCGGTTCATACGGAACAAACTTAGAGAACGACCTTCCCGATATGATAAGGTCACTTAAGGGCAGAATACATTTTGCACATGTTCGTAACCTTAAGTTCCATTCTCCCACAAACTTCGAGGAGTCCGCACACCTTTCATCCGACGGAACCTTCGATATGTACGAGATCATGAAAGCTCTCTACGATATAGATTTTGACGGCCCCATCCGCCCCGACCACGGACGTATGATCTGGGATGAGGTTGCTATGCCCGGATACGGACTTTACGACAGAGCTCTGGGAGCAACTTACCTTAACGGACTTTGGGAGGCTATCGAAAAGAGCCATACGAGAGGAGTAGAGAGAAGATGAAATTAAATATGTCAGGACTTTCGGACAGCGCCTGGAAAGAAAAAGGATACGAGCTGCCCGGATTTGATATAGACAAGATAAAAGAAAATACCGTAAAGAATCCCGAGTGGGTTCACTTCGGAGGCGGAAACCTTTTCAGAGCCTTTCATGCGGCCCTTTCACAGGATATGATCGAGAAAGGATACAGCGACAAAGGCGTAACCGTGATCGAAGGATTCGATTATGAGATCGTTGAAAAGTCTTACAGAGGAAACGATAATCTCTCGGTACTTATCACTTTAAAGAGCGACGGATCCATCGGAAAGAGAGTCATCGGATCCGTAGCCGAGTCCTGTATTCTGGATTCTGCAAACGAAAAGGAATACTCAAGACTTAAGGAGATCTTTACATCAGACTCCCTAAAGATGGCAACCTTTACCATTACTGAAAAGGGATACAGCCTTGTAAATGCAGCCGGAGAGACAACTCCCTTTGTACTTGCCGATTTCGAAGCAGGCCCCGAAGCGCCCGCAACCTACATCGGAAAGGTTTCATCGCTCCTCTTTGCAAGATATAAAGCAGGGGCTAAGCCTATCGC
>JAFPRD010000076.1:0-2561 GCA_017401005.1 Lachnospiraceae bacterium | reverse complement strand
TTCCTCCTACTTGTCCGTCCTCGGAAGTATAAAGGACTATATAGGGACAATGCCAGACCAGATTTGCTCCCGGAAGCGACATAGTATGGAAAAGAATCCTCAGTCTGTCCTTTATCCGGACGCCGTCCG
This sequence comes from Lachnospiraceae bacterium, assembly GCA_017401005.1. Taxonomy (GTDB): domain Bacteria; phylum Bacillota; class Clostridia; order Lachnospirales; family Lachnospiraceae; genus AC2028. The sequence goes on along the minus strand of JAFPRD010000076.1, from coordinate 2,432 downwards.
TATATGCCGAGCGAGTTCTGTCTACCTGTACATTCTTGATATCGGACTCGAGGCGGTCGATATAGCTAACCTCTTCCTCTATCCTTTCTATATCTCCTTCGAGAACTCTGTCCTTTGTATAGCCTATATTTATATCCTTTATCGAACAGTTTTCTCCGGTTATGGAGATATAAACCGCCTTCGATCCGCCGAGCAAAGCAACGGTAACGATCTTTTTACCGTAGGGACTTATCATCTCAAGCTTAACGTGGTCTTCGTATCTTCCGGCTCTTATATGATAATGGCCGTCGCAGACCTCATCCGTATCCCTGATATAGTCCTCCTTTATCTTTCTTGCCCCTGTTGTTACGCTGTTTCCGTTAAACCAGAGCTCTCCGTACTCAAGATATCTGTACTCCTCTATCATCACCTCTTCGGTATGGATACGCTTGTCAAAGGAGTCGAAAAGTATGATAGAGGGAGCGTTGTATTTCTTATCTTCATAGCCTTCCGAGGAACATTCAAAGTCTATATCAAGATACATCTCCTCCACAACTATACCCGATGTAAAGCTCTTTCTGTATTCTCCGCACTCTAAAGATGTCTCAACTTGCGCCTCGACGGCACTTACCTCCGTGTCGATGATCTTAAGCATGCACTCGGCATATTCCGGATCGTAATCGCTTCCCGCTCCCTTGACAAAATTCTCTCTGACAACAAAATCAGGATGCGGTTCTCTGTATCTTTTTGCGCTTGTCTGAGTAACATAAGCGTCGGCAACGGCTATTATCCTTGCGATATCCGGGATTGACTTTCCTTTAAGGCCCTCGGGGTATCCGCTACCGTCATATCTTTCATGGCTGTAATACGCCCCTTTTGCAAGAAAGGGATACTCTGAAATATTGGAAAGGATTTCCTTGGATATTATGGGCTTTTTCTTGTAGATTTCCCTTGCCGCCTCATCCGGCGCTTCATTTCTTTCTATTACGCTGTCCGGGATACCTATCATACCGACGTCGTGCAATAGCGCCGCATAATACGTCTTTTCACAGTCGCTCTCGCTAAGCCCGCTAAGCTCCGCGATCCTTCTGGCATACTCGGCCACCTTTAAGGAGTGTCCTTTTGAAAACGTATCCTTCTTTTCGATTGCGGTAACAAAAGCGGTAGCCGTCTGGTCGAAGAGCTTTTTCATATTCTTTCGTTCTTCGTTAAACTGCGCCTTTTCGACTTTGTGCGCCTTCTCCACCGTATCGTTGATATCATGGTAGGCAAATATATAAAGGGAGATTGAAACGATAACCATTGACATGTTTACAATGGAAATTCCGTAGGTGAAAATCTGTAAAATTCCGCAGGCAATCGGCACAAACAGATAAAGCACCAAAGAAATATAGATCAGTTTGCTGACCTTCCCCTTTATGCCTCTGATTACAGTGTACTGTATGATGGGACAGGCAATCGGGACTATATATGCCACAAGGAATCCGTCACCCCTGTGATAAACATTGGTTTTATCAAAATAGTAGTAAAGTCCCGTAAAAGCGGATACTATGGAAAGAAGCATTCCTCCTATTGCGACATACTTTGTTATCTTAAGTCTTAGGGGAATTACCGCATTCTCATCACCGCTGGTTATAAGATCCTCTACGTAGAGATTAAATCCGAAGACTACCATAGAGGTTAAAAAGAATACGGCAAAGTTGCTTACTCTTACCATAATATATCCGGTAAAACTCGTATCTCCGGAATAAAGGTACGCCATCCTGTCAAACCAGAGCAGTAAAAATGCTAACGATTCCATAAGAATAAGAACCATTTTTCTTTTTCGCGCCAAAAACCTGGTATTGACCAAAAGAAGAATCATAACCGCACAGGCGCCGCAAAGAAGCAGCATAATATTTAATTGATGATCCCTGAAAAGTTGAAACATTTTTCAATCTCCTTATTTATCGGAAACAAGTTCTTCCATACCTTCCCAGTCAAAGGCTTTCAGTTTCTTCTCAATCTCTTTCATAAGCTTTGCGTCTTCGTCGGGCAATTTGTATTCCGACAGCTGCTCCAGTATCATCTCAACCGAGTCGTAATCCATCTGCGCCGCCACGTCCTTAAGAGCGTCGTATGCATCCTTAAGTTCCGCTTCGGGTATTGGCGGCTTACCTTCGTCCGGTATTTCCTCTTCCTTTTTAAGGCCGGAGAGTTTCTCCTTAAAGGCAAGATACATATTCATCATCCTGTCGGTATGTTCATCTATGAAGGCAGTATCTTCCTTATTTCCGGCATTTTCAAGCTGCGCACAGGCTTCGGAAAGCTCAAGGGCTCCGATTATCCTAGCTGAGCTCTTTAAGGCGTGAACCTTGATCGTATAGTTCGAGATATCCGCCTCATTATAGAACCTCTCTATCTCGTCAGCCTTCGCCCCGGCAGTCTGATGAAAGATAGAAAGCACCGACATA
>JAFPRD010000075.1:0-1824 GCA_017401005.1 Lachnospiraceae bacterium | reverse complement strand
GGAGCTTAATCCCGATATCATCGGCTGGATTTACTGTCCGGATACTGTTATCAATTACCCGATCTTAAAAGCAGATGATAATGATTATTATCTCCACAGAAATTACAAAAAAGAATCCTCTGCGGCGGGCTCTATCTTTGTAGAGTGCGCCAACAGAGACGGCTTTGTTGATTCTAATACCATAATCTACGGCCATCATATGAAGGATGGTTCTATGTTTGCTTCCTTGTCGAAATGGCAAAATGCGGAATATTACGAGGAGCATCCCTATATGTATCTCTATACCCCGGAGGAGACCTTTATGATCGAACTCTTCAGCGCCTATACAACGGCGGCGGGCTCAGATTCTTACATAGCAGTGCTTTCGCCCTGCGAGGAGATGGATTCTTATCTCGGAAGGGTTAAGTCGAAGTCCGCTTTTACAAGCGAGGTTTCCCTTCCCGGAGATGAGAGATACGTAATGCTTTCTACCTGTGCATATGTTTTTGAAAATGCCAGAAGCGTTCTTCACGGAAAACTCGTTCCGATCCACTGAAAAAACAATTAAAAACAATCAATTATTCTCAAAAACAATAACCTGCTATTTTTGTTATTGAGAATAATTATAATGGTGGTATAATTGTACTTGTTGACTTTTAATGTACGATTGTATACAATTATACATATCTGCGATCAAAGTACTTATAAAAGAGGAAAAATATGAGTGACAGTGATTTAAAACAGGAAGTAACAGATAAATACTCCCTGAGAGGCAGAGTTTTTTCAAGGCTTCGTGAGGATATTCTCAGCGGAAAATATGAGGAAGGCGAAGAGCTTCGCGAAGTAGCCATCGGTGAGGAACTGGGCGTATCCCGTACTCCCGTAAGAGAGGCTTTCCGTCAGCTTGAGCTTGAGGGGCTTATAAGAATCGTCCCTAATAAGGGAGCTTACGTAACGGGAATCTCTGAAAAGGACGTAAAGGATATTTATATGATCCGTTCAAGACTCGAAGGGCTTGCGGCAAGATGGGCTACGGAGCATATCACCCCGGCTCAGCTTGAGGAGATGGAAGAGAATGTATATCTCGCAAAGTTCCACTCCGAAAAGGGCCACTACGAGCAGCTCGCCGAGCTTGACAACCGTTTTCATGAGATAATGTACGAAGCCAGCGGAAGCAAGATGCTTGAGCATCAGCTTAAGGACTTCCACCAGTATGTTATCAGAGTCCGCAAGAAGACTCTTTCAAGCGCAAGAGGACCAAAGTCCAATCTTGAGCATGAAGGCATTATGGTCGCTATCAGAGACAGAGACGGCGATCTTGCGGAAAAGCTTGCGCATGAGCATATCATCAATGCATATGAAAACCTCATTAAGAGCGGTTTTACAAAATAAATAACTACCTGCGAAAGGATACTAAAAATGAGCAAGATTCAGATGACCACACCCCTCGTTGAGATGGACGGAGACGAGATGACCAGAATCCTCTGGAAGATGATCAAGGATGAACTTCTTACCCCTTATATCGATCTTAAGACAGAGTATTACGATCTTGGCCTTGAGCACAGAAACGAGACAAACGATCAGGTAACGGTAGATTCGGCAAATGCTACATTAAAGTATGGCGTAGCCGTTAAATGTGCCACCATTACCCCCAATGCGGCTCGTATGACAGAGTACAATCTTAAGGAGATGTGGAAGAGCCCCAACGGCACTATCAGAAGTATCCTTGACGGAACCGTATTCCGTGCGCCCATCATCGTAAAGGGAATCGAGCCCTGCGTAAAGAACTGGGAAGCACCCATCACCATCGCAAGACATGCATACGGTGATGTGTATAAGGCAAGC
>JAFPRD010000074.1:0-4877 GCA_017401005.1 Lachnospiraceae bacterium | reverse complement strand
GTACCTGTCCCCGATGAGAGACTTGATAAGCTCGGAGAGCTTTACCATACAAAGAAGGTTACCCCCGCTGTTATAGAATTCGTTGACATCGCGGGACTTGTAAAGGGAGCTTCAAAGGGTGAGGGACTCGGAAACCAGTTCCTTGCGAATATCCGCGAGACAGACGCTATCGTACATGTAGTAAGATGCTTCGAGGATTCAAACGTTATCCACGTTGACGGAAGCGTTGATCCTTTAAGAGATATCGATGTTATCAATCTCGAGCTTATTTTTGCGGATATCGAGGCTTTGGAGAGAAGACTTGCTAAGGTTGTAAAGGCCGCAAGAATGGACAAGACAGCCGCTAAGGAGCAGGCTTTCCTTGAAAAGATGAAGGCTCATCTCGAAGCCGGTAACAGCGCAAGATCCTTCGAGTTTGACGCAGACGACGAGGATGAAGCCGGATATATGAAGGAACTTAACCTCCTTACTGCAAAGCCCGTTATCTACGCTGCAAACGTAGCGGAGGAGGACCTCGCTGACGACGGCGCGTCAAACGATATGGTTAAAAAGGTTCGCGACTTTGCCGCAAAGGAAGGAAGCGAAGTATTTGTTATAAGCGCAAGAGTTGAAGAAGAGATTTCAGAGCTCGACGATGCTGAAAAGGCAGAGTTTCTTGATGCTCTCGGAGTAAAAGAATCAGGTCTCGATAAGCTTATCGCAGCAAGCTACAAGCTTCTCGGACTTATGAGCTTTTTAACCGCCGGTGAGGATGAGTGCCGCGCATGGACTATCAAGATCGGTACCAAGGCACCTCAGGCAGCAGGCAAGATCCATACGGACTTTGAGCGCGGATTTATTAAGGCGGAAGTCGTAAACTACAAGAATCTTCTTGAACTCGGTTCTCTGTCAGCAGCCCGCGAAAAGGGACTTGTAGGCATCGAGGGTAAGGATTATGTTGTTAAAGACGGAGACGTTATTTTGTTCCGATTTAATGTATAAATGGGGAGAAGAGAAAATTACATGAACTCAACTGATATTTCATTTCCTAATTTAGGGATATATCTTTCAAATGTTCCGAAGCAGTTTTATATAGGAAAGTTTTCAATCGCTCTTTACGGCGTGACTTTTGCTATAGGTATTCTGCTCGGGCTTATCGTAGCTTCTAAGGTTGCAAAAGAGTATGGCGAGGAAGAGAACAATTTTTGGGATTTTGCGATCTGGGTCATTATAGGAGGCCTTATCGGTGCGAGAATCTACTATGTTGTATTCTCTTGGGAATATTACAAAAACGATCTTCTCAGCATCTTTAACCTTCGCCAGGGCGGAATCGCTATTTACGGCGGCGTTATCGGAGCGTTCCTTACGGCATTTATCTTTTCGAAGATCAAGAAGATAAACGGTTTTGTTATGACCGATGCGGCGATGCCGGCGCTTATCCTGGGACAGGCTGTGGGCCGCTGGGGCAACTTCTTTAACAGAGAGGTTTTCGGACAGTATACAAACAATCTCTTTGCGATGCGTCTTCCTATAGACGCAGTAAGAGCAAGAGATATTTCGGCGGACCTTGCTTCCCATATCGGAGAGGGAGAGAACTTTATACAGGTTCATCCCACTTTCCTTTACGAGAGCGTTTGCAATCTGATCCTTTTTGCACTCCTTCTTATCTTTAGAAAGAAGAGAGCCTTTAACGGAGAGGCTTGCCTTTGGTACTTTGCCGGATACGGAATCATCAGATTCATCATCGAAGGAATCCGTACCGACCAGCTTTACCTTATCGGAACGACGATTCCTGTATCCCAAGTAGTTGCAATCGTACTTATAGTAGTAGCGATTGCCGGAGAGATTGTCTTCAGAACCCTTATTAAGAAAGGCAAGCTCCCCAAGGTACTCAAGATTGGAGAGAATTCCCCTAAGAAAGTTAAGGCTTAAGTGGGATTTCGTCCCACCGGGGACTCAAATGTGGGATTTCATCCCACCGACGGCCAAAATACAGGTGGGATATTAAGACAGTTTAAGGGATGTTAATAATTCATCCCACTTTTGACCACAAGATGTTGGATTTGGGGTCGAAATGATATCAAAATATGGAAATTATTGTGAAAAATAGGCAGTAGCCGTGAGGCTACTGTCTATTTTTTTGTCTATTTTTACCAGAACAAATTATTAAGAAAGATTAAAAAAATTGTTGAAAATACTTGCATATTAAGGTATTTTAATGTAGAATTTTGGTTGTAAGTGGGAAGAAGTGGGATGATTTACCCATAAAGTGGGATAAGACGGAAAGGAGGATGCGTAAGATGGCCGGACTCATCGGAGAATACAATCACACAATCGATGCAAAAGGCCGACTTTCTGTACCTTCTAAATTCCGCAGCGTACTAGGTGATGGGTTTGTTATCTCAAAGGGCATTGACCAGTGCCTTATCATCTATTCCGAAGAGGAATGGAGCGCATTCCAGGCGAAGTTAAACACCCTCCCAACATTTGACGACGACGCAAGAGAAGTTAAGCGTTTCTTCGGTTCCGGTTCAGCTTTCGTAGAGATAGACTCCCACGGTCGAATCCTCGTTCCCTCAAATCTCGCTGAATACGCCGGGCTTACAAAGGACGTTACAATCGTCGGAACTACGGACGGTAAAGCCGAGATCTGGGATACGGATAACTGGAACGCCAGAGAAGGCAGAATCAGTCCCAAGGATGCCGTTAAGAACCTTTTTGCAAAAGGAATCTCTATTTAAAGGGCGGAGGATAATATGGAATTTAAACATTATTCTGTAATGCTCGAAGAGACTATAGAAGAATTAAATATTAGGCCTGACGGCATATATATGGATGGAACCTTAGGCGGCGCGGGACATTCAAGCGAGATAGCAAAGAGACTTACCACCGGCCACCTTTACGGAATAGATCAGGATGCGGCGGCAATAGAAACCGCAACCGAAAGGTTAAAGCCCTACAAAGAAAACGTCACTGTTATAAGAAACAACTACTGTAACGCGATTGCAGACCTTGCCGAAAGAGGCGTTACAGAGTTCGACGGAATACTTCTTGACTTGGGAGTAAGCTCTTATCAGCTCGATACCGGCGAGAGAGGATTTTCCTATAGATACGACGCTCCTCTTGATATGAGGATGGACCAAAGGCAGACACTTACAGCGGAGCAGATAGTAAATGAGTATTCCGAAAGTGATCTTTACCGGATAATCAGAGACTACGGCGAAGACAAATTCGCCAAGAATATTGCAAAGCACATCGTAGCGGCGCGCAAGACAAAGAAAATAGAAACAACATTTCAGCTTGATGAGATCATACATGCGGCGATACCGGCAAAAATGAGAACAGGCGGTCATCCCGCAAAGCAAACTTTCCAGGCGATACGTATTGAGTGTAACAGCGAGCTTAAAGTACTGGAAAACTCCCTTGATGAAATGATAAAAGCCTTAAGACCGGGCGGAAGAATCTGTATCATCACCTTCCACTCCCTTGAGGACAGGATAGTAAAAACAGCCTTTAGAAAAAATGAGAACCCTTGCACATGCCCTCCGGAATTTCCCGTTTGCGTGTGCGGCAAGAAATCACTCGGAAAAGTGATAACAAGAAAACCGATAACCCCGTCGGAGAAGGAACTGGGGGAGAACACAAGATCCGCGAGCGCCAAGCTTCGGGTGTTTGAGAGAGAGTAGAGAGATTTAGAGAAGGAAGAGAAAATGGCAGATTACAGAAACGTTAACAGAGAGTACTACGAGTTTGGTTCGGTAGCGAGAAATTCAGTAGCTCCCGAGAGAAGATACGACCCCGAATATGAGCGTAAAAGCGTAAGACGCCCTAAGAGCAGATCTTTTTCAGTACTTGGTTTTGCAATCGCAGGAATTGCATTTGTGATTTTTGCCATAAGTATGGTAAACTATGTTCAGTTGCAAAGCGAACTTACTGCTAAGATTAAGTCTGTTGCGAACAAGCAGATTGAGCTTAACAACCTTAAATCTTACAATGACGAGCATCTTGCGCGCATTACCGGCAGCGTAGACCTTGAGAGTATAGAAAGCATCGCCCGCGGAGAGCTGGGTATGACATACGCTTCCGAAGGTCAGGTTATCACATATGAATCCGCCGGTAATGACTATATGCGAAAAGCGGATGGCAATTAATATATGGAATCAGATAAGAAAAGATTTTTTAGAAGAAACTCAGATCAGTCGGGTAGGCCGAGGATTTCTCCCGGCCAAAGCAGAGCGACAAAGCTTGTAATATTTTTTGTGATTACTGTTTTGCTTTTGGGCGCTTTGGTTATCCGACTGATTTATATTGTTAAAGTACACGGGACCGATTATCAGAAAGCCGTTCTTCAGAACCAGGCTTATGACTCGGTCGTCTTGCCTTTTAAGAGGGGAGATATCGTTGACAGAAGCGGTACCGTTCTCGCTACATCGGAAAAGGTGTACAATATGGTCATCGACGCATCCGTTATGCTTACCTACGAGGATGACAGATACTTCGAGCCGACACTCAGAGCGCTGGGAGAGTGTTTCCCTGCGGATCTTATCGATGTTTCTCAGATAAGATATTATGTTACAAATAATGAAAACAGCAAGTATTACGTTGTGGCAAAGAGACTTTCCTACTCGGATATCCAGCCTTTCCTTGCTGTGCAGGAGGAAAACGACTTTGTAAGAGGCGTTTACTTCGAGGACGAGTACAAGAGAGTTTACCCCAACAAGAACCTCGCTTCTACGGTTTTGGGCTTTACAAGAAAGAATTCCAATGCCGAGGGTCAGTACGGACTTGAAGAGTATTATGATGATATTCTTACGGGTACAAACGGACGTGAGTACGGTTATCAAAACGATGACGATACTCTCGAGAGAACGGTTAAGCCCGCCATCGACGGCTATACC
>JAFPRD010000073.1:0-5142 GCA_017401005.1 Lachnospiraceae bacterium | reverse complement strand
GGATGCGGTTTCAAATCCTCAGCAGATAAAGGCTATAGAAGTACTTAATGAAAAGGGCGTACTCGGACTTGCCCATACTCTTGTTGATACTGACAAGGAGTATGAAAAGATTGCTGAGAGTTTGCTTGGAAGATTTGTTGTGGTTGACAGTGTTGACAATGCCACAAAGATCGCCAGAAAGTACAATTATACCATCCGTATGGTTACGCTCGAGGGCGAACTTCTTGCTCCCGGCGGTGCTATAAGCGGCGGTGCTTTTAAGAATAACACCAATTTCCTTGGCAAGCGCCGTGAGATCGCGGATCTTGAAAAGAGCGTAGAAAAGCTCGAAAAAGAGATTGCTGAAGGTGATAAGAAGGTTAATGAGCTCAGAGATGAGAGAACAAGGATGCGTACCGCTTTAGAGCACATTAAGCTTGAGATTTCCGACCTTACGATAAAACAAAACACAGCAAGGATCAACCTTTCATCCGCAAGAGAGCGTATGGAGGAAGAGTCGGAGAATGCACTCAGCCTTGCTTCCGAGCAGCAGCTTATTGAAAAACAGCTTTCCGAAATCGCTGAAGGTAGAGAAAGCGCCAAGGATGAACTTGCGCTCAGCGAGGAAAAGGAAAACCTTGCAAACGAGAAGATCACAGAACTTAGTAAGCTTCTTGAAGAGAAACATAAAGAAGAAACCGATGCTTCTTCAAAGGTCAATGCTTTCGAGGTTGAAGTAACCAAGATGCGCCAGGCTCTTATGTATAAGCAGGAAAACTTAGACAGAATCGATGCTGAGCTTGCCAAAAATGATGAAGAGCTATCGGCGGTACTTTCCGCTCTTGAAGCTAACGAAAAGATGGTTTCCGAGAATAAAGAGAATATTTCTATTATCGAGGATACTATCGAGAAGTCTTATTCTGTAGCAGAGAGTAAGCAGACCGAGATGCAGGAGAATATCAAAAAGAAGACTGAACTTGCCGCAAAGCAAAAGACCTTCTTTGAAGACAGAGAAGCTCTTGCCGATAAGATGGCATCCCTTGATAAGGAAGTGTTCAGGCTTACCTCTCAAAAGGAAAAGAGCGAGGAATCCATCGAAAGCCATATTAATTATATGTGGGATGAGTACGAGATCACTCTCTCCGCCGCCGCTGCTATCCGCGATGAATCTATGAACGATCTTGTTGTTATGAAGAGAGATATCGCTGAAGTTAAGGACAAGATAAAGAGGCTTGGTGATGTTAACGTTAACGCTATCGAGGAATACAAAGAGATTTCCGAGCGTTACAATACTATGAAAACCCAGCAGACTGATCTTGTACAGGCTGCAGAAACCTTAAAGGATATAATCGCCGAGCTTGACAGCGCGATGCGTAAGCAATTTGCTGAAAAATTCAAGGAAATCAGTGAAGAGTATGACAGAGTGTTCAAGGAACTCTTCGGAGGCGGTAAAGGAACCCTTGAACTTATGGAGGAGGAAGATATCCTCGAGGCAGGCATCAGGATCATCGCCCAGCCGCCCGGAAAGAAACTTCAAAATATGATGCAGCTCTCCGGTGGCGAGAAGGCACTATCCGCAATTGCCCTTATGTTTGCGATTCAGAACTTAAAGCCTTCGCCTTTCTGTCTCCTTGACGAGATCGAGGCAGCGCTGGATGACTCGAACGTAGGAAGGTTTGCAAAGTACTTACATAAACTTACCAAGCATACCCAGTTCATAGTCATCACTCACAGACGCGGAACAATGGAAAACGTTGACAGACTTTACGGTATCACCATGCAGGAAAAGGGTGTATCGACACTTGTTTCTGTTAACCTTATTGAAAAGGATTTGGACGCATAGATGGAAGAAGAGAGTAAAATCGGTTTCTTCGGCAGGTTAAAGGCCGGACTTACAAAAACCAGAGACAGCTTTGTTAAAAACTTAAATAATGCTTTTACGGCTTCCGAGATAGATGATGATTTTTATGAGGAGCTTGAAGAAATCCTCATAATGGCTGATATCGGTGTTACGGCTACGGAAAACATCATCGCGGATCTTAAGACGAGAGTTAAGAAAGAGCATCTTAAAAAGACTGAAGAATGCCGCGAAATACTTAAAGAGTCTATCAAGCAGCAGATGGCGGTCGGAGAGACGGAGTACAAGTTTGAAACTGAAAAAGCTGTTATAATGGTCATCGGTGTTAACGGAGTAGGAAAGACCACTACCGTAGGCAAACTTGCTTCTAAGTTTAAAGCCGAAGGTAAAAAGGTTTTAATTGCTGCCGCTGATACTTTTAGAGCCGCCGCAGGAGAACAGCTTGAGGTCTGGGCTAAAAGGGCGGATGTAGGCATCGTAGGCTCTGTAAACGGAGCAGACCCGGCGAGCGTTGTGTTTGATGCGGTTTCGGCCTGTAAGGCAAGAGGGATAGATGTCCTTTTAATAGATACCGCGGGAAGACTTCACAACAAGAAAAACCTTATGGAAGAACTCAGAAAGATGGACAAGATCATCTCCAGGGAGTTCCCTGAGGTTCACAGGGAAAACCTTATTGTGCTGGATGGAACAACAGGACAAAACGCTCTTGTTCAGGCAAAGGAGTTTTCAGAGGTTGCCCCTCTTACGGGAATTGTTCTTACCAAAATGGACGGAACGGCAAAGGGCGGTATCGCTGTAGCGATACAATCTGAGCTCGACATACCTGTTAAATATATCGGCGTAGGAGAACAGATTGACGATCTTCAAAAATTCGATCCCGATTCCTTTGTCGAAGCTATATTTAGTTAGTATATTTAGGAAATGGAAAAGAGGCTTACAGGATGAAAAAAGAAATGCTTACTCTTGATGCTTTCGAAGAAGCTACAGAGGTTGTTCAAAAGGTAACATCGGAGACTAAACTTGTTTATTCCGAGTACTTTAGTTCCAAGTACGGAAACAAGATTTACTTTAAGCCCGAGAATATGCAGTATACCGGAGCTTATAAGCTTAGAGGCGCATACTATAAGATGAGCCTTTTGAGCGAAGAAGAAAGAAGTAAGGGCGTAATAACCGCTTCTGCGGGAAACCATGCGCAGGGCGTTGCTTACGCGGCAAAAGCATTCGGAGCTAAGGCTACGATCGTTATGCCTACGACGACTCCTCTTATTAAGGTTAACAGAACAAAAAGCTACGGGGCTGAAGTAATCCTTCACGGAGATGTTTACGATGAAGCCTGCGCAAAGGCTTATGAGCTTGCCGATGAACATGGTTACACATTTGTACATCCTTTTGACGATCTTTGCGTAGCTACCGGACAGGGAACCATAGCAATGGAAATCGTTAAAGAGCTTCCTCTTGTTGATTATATCCTTGTTCCTATCGGAGGAGGCGGCCTCGCAACGGGAGTATCTACCCTTGCAAAGCTTTTAAATCCCAAGATCAAGGTTATTGGCGTAGAGCCTGCGGGAGCCGCATGCATGAAGGCTTCCTTTGAAGCCGGCAAGGTTGTAACACTTCCCGGCGTAAATACCATCGCCGACGGTACGGCGGTTAAGACTCCCGGTAGCAAGATTTTCCCTTATCTTAAGGAAAATCTTGACGATATCATCACGGTTGAGGATGCCGATCTTGTTGTCGCCTTCCTTGATATGGTCGAGAACCATAAAATGGTTGTTGAAAATTCGGGACTTCTTACCGTTGCAGCTTTAAAACAGCTTGATGTTAAGGATAAGAGAGTCGTTTCAATCTTAAGCGGCGGAAATATGGATGTTATCACAATGTCTTCCGTTGTTCAGCAGGGACTTATCCTTAGAGACAGGATCTTTACCGTATCCGTACTCCTTCCCGACAAGCCGGGCGAACTTTCAAGAGTGTCCGGCGTTATTGCGAGAGAAAGCGGTAATGTTATTAAGCTTGAGCATAACCAGTTTGTTTCCATAAACAGAAGTGCTGCAGTTGAGCTTAGGATCACACTTGAAGCTTTCGGAACCGAACACAAAAACCAGATTATGGATGCACTTGAAAAAGAAGGCTATAAACCCAGGCTTGTGTCCACTAAAATATAAAAAATAGACAATGGTTTATAATTTTTTTAGAATTATTGACTAAGTTTTACATAGACTTTACACTCCTCCTAAAGTATAATAAGTTTATTACTCGTAAACATAATGCTATAGGAGGAATTTTTATGAGAAGCATTAAAACAAAGATGCTGGTTACATTATTGCCTCTGTTTGCTTTAGTACTTATATTTATGGCAATTTTCAGCCTTCAGGAGAGTAGAACAATTATAACCGATCAGGCAAAGCAGGTAGCCGACGGAACTCTTGATGCCGCAATTAACCAGATGAACGGCGAACTCGACAACATCAGATTTACAGCTCTAAATATTGCCAGTGCGGTTTCTGCAACTTACGTAAAAACCACCCCACAGGCCTATGAGATGATGCTTAAGCGCATTATCGAAAATAACGACATGATCTCCGGAGCCGGACTTTGGTTCGAGCCCTTTAAGTTTGACCCCGACAAGCGCTACTACGGACCTTATTACTATGTAGATAACGGTGAGATAGTTCTTACAATGGACTACAGCAATAAGGAATATGATTATTTTAAGCAGGAATACTATACAAATGCAATGTCTATGACAAGCGGCGAAGCGCAGATCACAGACCCTTATTACGATCCCGTATCCCAGACGGTTATGACTACCTGTTCCGCGCCTATTTTCAACAGGCAGCAAAAGTTTATCGGCTGCGTTACCGTTGATATCCAGCTTGGAACTATCGAGGAAGTCGTAGGCAGCATCAAGATGGGTGAGACCGGATCTGCTATGCTGACCACTTCAAGCGGTGTATATCTTTACCATAAAGATACTACAAAGTCTCAGAATGGTGAGAATATAACTGCAGATGCAAATAAATCGCTTGCCGCTCTGGGATCAAACGTCCTTGCAACCGATGAGGGAACAGGAACCTATAACGAAGGAAATGTTAAATATGATGTATTCTATTCAACGCTTCCCGAGGTTAACTGGAAGCTGATGCTCCAGATTGATGATAATGAGCTTCTTGCAAATGGCGATGGCGCGGATATGGTCGGCGCAAACGCGCATGGCCACTTCCACTTTCTCGCTCTCGTGATATTTGTGGCCGGAGAACTCTTCCAGCTTGCCGATCAGGCCGCTGAAGACATCCGTGTCGTAG
>JAFPRD010000072.1:0-3034 GCA_017401005.1 Lachnospiraceae bacterium | reverse complement strand
TTGTTTGCATTGCGGCAGCTGCCATTTTATTTATCTGCGGCAGCATGGGATACTTCCAATATAACGAGCAGGACTATCCTGATCTCAAAGAAGCGAACACTTCCTTCGAAGAAACGCTGCCTCTACTCGAAAAGCTCCAAAGCATGGCGGATGAAACCTCAGCGGACTTTATCATCCTGGCGCCGCCCTTTATTACGGAGTATTCCAGACTTTACAGCGGCGACATCAAAACTCTTTACGGAAGGGATATATGGAACGGCTCTCTTGCCCCTTACAATTACACAGTCTACAGCGAAGAGATCAAGGACCTTTACTACTGGATGCTCTACGAAGACAGCTACGGAGCGATTTACTATAAAACCCCGAGAGCGGTTACAACCTTTAATTATGAAGGGCTTGATTATGACGCTTTCGATAAAGATCCCGAGTCTTTCGGCGGGATCAACTTTATAAAAAGAGCAAAAGAACTGGGCGTAAGCTGCATCGTCTTTACAATAAATGAAAAAACCGACAGAGCCGCCATCACTCACATCGAAGAAGTGACGGGACTTGCCGGTGAATATATACAGGTTGAAGCCGATTACGACGAAGGATACTACATACTTCCTATACACGCCTTTTAACGGCTCTTACGGCCCAAAAGACAAAATAGTACGCGCTTCTGAAAATATTAAGATGCTCAGCCTTACGATAAAGCATCCAGATACGCCTTATGGCCTCGAGTTTATTGGATGAAAGGCTCTTTCCGGGGCGCCTGTAGAGAACAAGATTCTCATTAAGGCCGTACGCGGTATTTCCCTCTCTTAAAAGCCTCCACCAAAGAGCGGTATCTTCGCTCTTGATCTTCGGCATCATAAGCTTTTCCTTGGGGATTTTGTATGTATCAAACATCACGGTACTGGTAAATATCGTGGTGTTTTTTAATGCCTGTTTATAGTTAAGGCTTTCCGGAACCCTTACTACTTTTCCGTTTCCGACCGCGTCGGCATCCGCAAACTCATACCCGGTAAATACAAAGGCAGCGTCTTTTTCTTTCATGTAACCAAGCTCTTTTTCCAGCTTGTCTTTCATCCAGACGTCATCGCCGTCAAGATAGGCGATATATCTGCCCTTTGATTCTGTAACCCCGCGATTTCTTGCTGCCGCAGCTCCGGTATCCTCGGTCTGCATAATAAGTCTTGCCCTGTCTGATATTCCCTTTTCGGCAATATACTCTTTAATGATATCTGCCGAACGGTCCGTACCGCCGTCCTCAACCATTATAAGCTCCCAGTCCGTATAGGTTTGAGCAAGAACGCAATCCATGGTCTGCACTATATATTTTTCAAGCTGATATACCGGTATGATTATACTGACGGTATTCGCGTAATCTCTATCCATAAAAAACCTTTACATTTATACTTCAAAATAAAGATAAAGGCGCGCCCATTGGCACGCCCGAAGATTTATTCGCCAAGTCCCGTTTCCACGGCGGTAACAAGAGCTTTTAGAGCGTCGTTCTCATCTTCGCCTTCGCAAATAAGTTCTATCTCATCTCCGCATTTTACACATGCTCCCAAAACACTGAGAACGCTTTTGGCATTGGCAGTAGTGTCTTTGATCTTAAATGTGATCAGCGATTTATAGTGCATAGCCTCCTTGCATAAAATGCCGGCAGGTCTTAAATGAAGTCCTGTAGGGTTTTTGATAACCACCTTCTGACTAACCATCTTTATTCCTCCAAAAAAACTAAACTAACGCTCTAAAACATGGTATCCTGGATAAGTGTTGCCAGCTTTTCGGCTTCTTTCTGTATAAGCTGCTGGTCCTTACCTTCGATCATAACTCTGACAAGGGGTTCCGTACCCGAAGGACGGATAAGTACTCTGCCCTCTCCCTCAAATTTCTTCTCGAGTTCCTCAATAGCTTTCTTGATCTCAGGATATTCAAGGTATTTTTCTTTTTTATGATTTGCAACCTTCGCTCCCACAAGCGCCTGGGGCAGCACTTCCATTATCTTTGCAAGTTCGGATAAAGGCTTTCCGGTCTCTACCATAACCTGTAAAAGATGAAGCGCGCTGAGTAGTCCGTCTCCCGTCGTATTCTCATCAAGGAAGATGATGTGGCCGCTCTGCTCTCCGCCGAGGGATCCGCCGATTTCTTTCATTCTCTCCAAAACATATCTGTCTCCGACAGCGGTTCTTTCGAGATTAATGCCATTTTTATCGCATGAAAGCGAGAAACCAAGGTTACTCATTACCGTAGCAACGATTGTATCGCCTTTAAGCTTTCCCTGCTGCTTCATATAGTTTCCGACGATTGCCATAATCTGGTCGCCGTCAACCATTTTACCGTTTTCATCTACGGCAAGGAATCTGTCCGCATCACCGTCAAACGCAATTCCGATCGCAGCCTTCTCGTAAACTACGCGGGCCATAAGTTCTTCCATATGAGTTGATCCGCAGTTTGCGTTGATATTGGTTCCGTCCGGATGATTGTGAATAGCTACGATTTCCGCGCCGCATCTGGAAAGAGCCTCAACCGAAGTGTAGTACGAAGCGCCCTCCGCACAATCAACAACAAGCTTCATACCTGAAAGGTCCACGCCTACCGCTCTTACGGAATGATTGATGTATTCCTCCTTGGCATCTGTCAGTATTTTTATCTTGCCGACTCCGGGGCCGATGGGGAATTTAATATCCTTCATATTGCTCTTTATCTGAGCCTCTATTTCGTCCTCAAGAGCATCGGGAAGCTTAAATCCGTCCGCATCAAAAAACTTAATTCCATTAAACTCTACAGAGTTGTGGGATGCCGAAATAACAACGCCCGCATCTACCATATGCTTTCTTGTAAGATAAGCGACTGCGGGAGTCGGAACTACGCCTACATATACGCAGTTGGCACCGACGCTGCAAGCTCCCGACATAAGCGCGTAAGCAAGCATATCGCCGGAAATTCTCGTATCGCATCCGACCATAATAGTCGGCTTATGATTTTTTGATTTTGTAAGTACGTAAGCTCCTGCCTGTCCAAGCTGCATAGCAAGTGTAGG
>JAFPRD010000071.1:0-18518 GCA_017401005.1 Lachnospiraceae bacterium | reverse complement strand
GCAAACATAATTATCCATGTCAATGTGGATGTTTTGAAATTTGAGGCAAAGTCCTTGAAGTAGTCTTTAATAACATATCCATCTTCATTCTTGCTCATACGGTAAAGCTGATGGT
The DNA here is from genome assembly GCA_017401005.1 of Lachnospiraceae bacterium. Taxonomy (GTDB): domain Bacteria; phylum Bacillota; class Clostridia; order Lachnospirales; family Lachnospiraceae; genus AC2028. The sequence continues at coordinate 18,403 of JAFPRD010000071.1, read as the reverse complement.
TCATAGCTGTAAAAGCAGCCCCCGCCGTCACAACAGGAATCGATATAACAATTGTAATAATATTTAGCAGCACCAGATTTATGACAAGCTCCATAGCTCGCATAAAAGGTCCGTCGACAGATAAAAATCCGCCACCATCTTCACGACTCATGCTACAATCTTTTCCTTTCTTGTGGTATGATGTAAAAACAAGTAAATAAAAACGAGGTATTAATATGACAACCCCCTTTAAAAGACCCTTTTCACCTACCGTGAAATTAATCTTCTTTTCAGTACTTCTCGGCCTTTCTCTTATTGCTTATGTTATTGTAAACAACAAGATTGAAAACGGTCAGATGGCTGAGCCGGTAGCTGATTTCGTCGATTTAAGTACCTGCGACTACTCTGAGCTTGGTGACGACAAGATCTCTCTTACCGTTCCCGGCGAATACGCAGCCGGTGCCACGGATGATAGCCTTTCGGAAACGGCTTCCGATCTCGGATACGAGTCGATTACCCTTAATGATAATGGCTCCGTTACGTATGTAATGACCAAAGCACAGCATAAAGAAATGCTTGACAATCTTAGATCCGGCATCAACCAGACCTTTGACAAAATGATAGGCTCCGCAGATTACAACAAAATAACTTCTATTGAAGCTAACGATGACTTCACCTATATCAAGGTTAATCTCAGTTCCAAAAATGCAGACTATAAGAATTCAATGTCTATGATTCAGTTTAAGACATATTTCCTTCTTTATAACGCATTTAACGGAACTCCCGACGCAAAGCTTTCCGTTGAATACTTCAACAAAGACGGAGAACTCGTACTGAAAATGGGATCCGACGATCTCTAAGCATTTATTCTTTCAAATAATTTCTTCAAAAAAATATCTTCTAAAAAACCCGGTTCGCAATTACACTGAACCGGGTTTAACTTTATCTTTTAGCAGATCAAAAGTACCTGATTATTCCTTAACGGCTCCGATATTTACGCCCTTAACAAAATACTTCTGTAAGAAGGGATAAAGAAGCATAAAAGGTAGGATTGCCGCTATAATTCCTGCATTGAAAAGCGTTGTTTGCGAGACATTGTACGATGTTACGGGAGTATCTCCGTCCATGATCATCGTTCGTAGCTTATACTGGAAGTTTACGTTTTCAGATTTATTGATATAAATCTGAACTGTTGAGTAATCGTTCCAGATACTAACTGCAAACATAAGGCCGATAGATGCAAGAGCTGCCTTTGAAAGAGGAAGGACTATACGGAAGAAAATACCCATTGGTGAGCATCCGTCAATTCTCGCCGCTTCGTAAAGTGAAGACGGAACTCCTTCAAAGAAGTTTCTCATAAGTACAAGGTTATAAACGTTAATTCCATGTTTAACAACCAATATCCACCAGGATCCCACAAGACCGAGCTGTTTCATAACGAGGTACTCGGGGATCATACCGCCTGAAAAGATCATCGTAAAGAGCAGGAAGTATGCGAAAGCATTTCTACCGGGCATATCAAACTGAATAAGTACATATCCACCTAAAGTAGATAAAAGCAGTCCGAAGAAAGTTCCGAGTACAGTCGTTATAATCGATATAAAGAAAGGTCTTATAAGTCTTGATGTCTTGATAATTGTCAAATAGCCTTCAAGAGTAGGATCGTGGGGCCATAATCTGAACTGGTAAACTCCGTATCTGTTTAAGGAGTCAACAAGCACCTTCCACATAGGGATGATGATCAAAAGTCCGATGATAACAAATATAATATAGTTGATAACATCAAACGCGCGAACCTTTTTCTTTTTAGGGGGCGCTACTATTTTTTCTTTAGCCATTTCAATCTCCTCCCTTCCTAAATAATTCCACGTCCGCGGGTTTTCTTACTTGCCCAGTTACATACAAGAACAAGTACGCATCCCACCAGTGACTTAAACAATCCGACTGCAGTAGAGAAACCGTAATCGGGGTTCATGGTAGCGAAGGTCTGACGATAGATGTAAGTAGAGATAACATCGGATACGTCATATACGGCAGTATTGTAAAGAACGAATACCGACTCGAAAAGGTTCATAACCTTAGCAAGGTTAAGGATAAGAACCGTTATAATCGTATTTGCAAGAGCAGGCACTGTAACGTACCAGATCTTCTGTCCTCTGGAAGCTCCGTCAATATCGGCAGCTTCGTAGAGCTCAGGGTTAATACCGGAAAGCGTAGCGAGGAAGATGATCGTTCCCCAACCTGTTTCCTTCCAGATATTGATCAGATAATATATAGGTTTCCACCAAGCACTTGACGCAAGGAAGTAAATATACTCTCCGTCTTTAAGTACACCCGCTGACTGCAGGATTCCGTTAACGAGTCCTGTGCTTGAAGGTGATAAGAACAGTGAAAAGATGGAAGCTACAACTGCCCATGACATAAAGTGAGGCAGGTAAATAACGGTCTGTAAAGCTTTCTTTGCGTGGATATTCTGCATCTCGTTAAGGAAGATTGAAACGATAACAGATGCAAAAGTTGTAATAAGCAGCTTAACAACGCTCAGCTCGATTGTATTCTTGAAAGCTGTCCAGAAAGCAGGCGCCTTAATAGGATTAAGGAACATTGTCTGGAAGTGCTGTAAGCCAACCCATGTCATTGCACCTCTGCCGGAAGCTTTGTATTCGAAGAATGAAAAGCGAATTCCCAGCATAGGCCAGTAGTACATAATAAGAACAAATGCGAATACAGGCAGGAACATAAAGTAGAATCCTCTGTTCTGCCAAATTCTCAGGGACAACGGTTTGTGTCTGACAGGGTCCCCGGTGGATGTAAAGCGAATCTCTTTTTTGCTCATACCATCCATTCCTTTCTCATAATCTTGACTATATTGATTAACAGGTAAAATGAAAGAAACTTTAGAAAAAAGCGCCCTGCCGAAAGATCCCGACAGGGCAGCTTCTTTTAATCATTTTACACTATTTTAAGGTTCTATAGCAACCTTTTTGTTTAAATTACTGTGCGTTGAGCTCAGCAAGAGCCTGGTCGATGATAGCGCCTACAGCTGCCTTGTATCCTTCCATAGCTGCATCAACGTCGCCGTTCTGAGTAACTACAGAAGCGATAACTGCATTCTTAGCATCAGCGATGTCTGCTGCATAGTCGGTAAGAGTCTGGCAAGATGCACCTGCGGGAGCGTCTACACAGTTAGCAGTGAAGAACTTGTTACCCTGGGTAGCAAGGTCGGTTCCCTTAGCTGCTGCTGCGGGAGTATCATCGTTAAGATGAGCTACTACAAGAGCGGGATCGATAAGGTTCTTCTTCCAAAGAGCGTTAGGATCGTTGGGAGTCTGCTTAAGGTGGAACTCACCTTCTGCATAAGAGTATGCCTTCTCCTTGTCGGTTCCTGCGTTAAGAACGAACTCTTCTGCATGTGTGGTCCAGTGAACATCCTCAGCACCATAGGTCCAAAGGGTCTGAACTGTGCCACCGTCGAGCATGGTCTCGATGAATGCATCGAAGATAGCCTGCTCACGAGCGTCGTTTCCGTCACCGTCATCAAGAATTACCCATACAGGAGCTTCTCTGTTGAGGTATCCGCCCCAAGTATCTGTAATCTCCTTGATAGGAGCGAGCATTACAAGGTCAGTGTCAACTTCGTTCTTGATAAGGTTGTCGGTAAGAGTCTGGTACCAGGTACCTGCCCAGTAAGTAAATGCTCCTGATGAACCGGTCTGGTCATTTGAGAAGAACTTCTCACGAGCAATCTTGGTAGAAGCGGTAAGAGTCTCGGGGTCGATGAGCTTCTTGTTGTATGCATCCTGCATTCTGAGAAGTGCATCCTTCATTTCCTGAGTCTGGAATCCGTCATACCAAACGCCGTCCTCACCCTGAAGGATTGCAGGATAAGCGCCCTGATAGAACTCTGACATGTAGTTGATGTAAGGAGCTTCGTCCATCTTACCGAAGCCTGCAGCGATAACACCATAGGTATCACCGTCTACACCGTTGCCATCGGGATCGCCGGTAGCGAATGCGGTAAGAAGATTGATGTAATCATCATAAGTCTTAATGGTTGAAAGATCGATGCCTACTGCATCAGCCCAAGACTGCTTTACATAGGTAACGCATCCGTTTCCGTAGTAAGGAGCGAATCCGTAAAGAGCTCCGTCAGCGGTCTTCATGTTCTGGTTGATGAGGGGCATATCCATACGGCTCTGGAACTCTGCGTTGTCATAAGCGTCAGCCATGTTCCAAAGAAGTCCGGTTGTCTGATACTGCTTATACATATCAGCGCTCATGATCATAACATCAGGAAGATCTCCGCCTAAAAGGATACGTCCTACAGCATCCTTGTATCCTGAGTGGTCCTGCTGATCGATAACAAGGTCGACAGCATATCCCATCTTCTCAGATACAGCCTTTTCCCACTGCTCTTCGAATGCATCCTGACGGTTGTCTTCGTTAGCAGTAAGGGTTCCGTCTACTACCATTCTGAGAGTTGAAAGCTGATAAGCTTCTTCCTCGGCAGCGGCGGTGTTGTCTGCAGTATTGTCTACAGTGGTGTTCTCGGTAGCGCTTGAACCGTTATCGGTAGCTGCACCGTTGTCAGTTGTAGTATTTGCACAAGCTGCAAGGCTGAGAGCCATAGCTGAAGCAAGAACAACTGAAAGTACTTTCTTTTTCATACAATAATTCCTCCTTGTAAGTTGGCAATGTAACCGCTTTCACATTGCATTTACATACTAACAAAATTCGGTCATTTTGTAAATATCTATTGTGAACATTTCCTATTTTTGTGTCTATTTTATATCTTTTTCATGTACTTTTTGTATATTATGACTAATGGATTTTTCTATTTTGTAAGTGTTTTCATTGAATTGTTTACACAATAGAAACATATTTGACATTTGCCTTTATTCCGCTAAAGCGTTATCATAGATAAAACGGCTTAACAATAATGATGTAAGCCTTTTACAATTATTTTTCTAATTGTTTATAAAATAAGAATAATTTAATAGGTAAAAATATGAGAATCGAACTTGAAACCGAAAAGAAAAATGATGACAACTACCTCTCTCCCGCCACCGTTTTGACCGAGGAAGGCGAAAAAGTTATAAACCCCACGAAAGGTATGACTCCGAAGCAGAAGCTTTCATACTTCGCAACTTACTATCTGCCAAAAATCGCCTTCGGACTTGTTATGGCAGCTATAGCCTTCGGCTTTGCGGCACTTACGATCTTTAAATCCGAGCCGGAGGTTAATATCATATTTGTTAATCACCATATGACAGACACTTCTCTTGTGGCGGAAACCTTATATCCTTATCTGGAAGAAAACGGGATAAAGAAACAAAGCAAGAACATAAACATCAACGCCGCCTGCAATATAGACCTTACAGATTTTGGAACCTACGAGTCGAAAAACACCTTTGATGCGCTGATCGCTTCAAGGGATTATTCTCTTTTATTCATCGATGAGGAGAACTTTAAACTTTGCGCGGATGCCACTTACTTCAGATACCTTAATGAATTTCTTACGGATGACGTAATCTCCTCCTACGGAGAAGAAAATATTCTGACCGGGTATGATGATCTTACAGGAGAAAGATATGTCTGCGGCCTTAAACTAAACCGTGAAAACTGTCCCTGGCTTAAAGAGACTAATTATGAAACTGTTTGCGTAGGAATACTGTTCAGTGACGTTAAAAATGACAAAATAAAACCGCTTCTGCAGTATATCCTAAACTACAGAAGCGGCGATTAAATCCCGCTCAGCCGGTCAAAGCCCGACTTTGCTTCTTTATACTTTTCTAGTTGTGTCGGTTACTTCTTTGTAGCCGGCACTTTTTGCTGTCTGTTTTAAGCTTTCCAAAGCTGCAAAGAGTTCCTCATATGTCTTGTAGACCTTTTCAAAATGCTCTATTGCAAGATTTCTGTTACCCTCAGCGGAAGCATTAAAGCAGTTAACGGCGTGCCTGTGAAGCTCTTCATGAAGCGAATGTGCCTTTTTAAATGCTGCGCTTTCAACGATTGCCTTATCCGTCTGAGCCGCAAACCATTTTCCAAGTTTACATCCTTTGGGATTATTTACCTGTTCGATCTTAAGGTGCTCGTATCCGATAAGATTGTTGTACTGGCGCCATGTAAAAATCAGGTGGTCAACTTCAAATACCGTGATCCAGTCAAGATATGAAAGATCGGATTTGCTTCTGGCCATATCACTTCTAACGGTATCAACATTTCTTGATATCTTATAGAGATGCTCTCCCGTCTTAAAGCATTCGTCATTAAGCTCTTCAAATCCTCCGGCAACGGTATTTCCCAGGGCGATAAACTCTTCGGTAAGTGCGGACTGAGTATTTATCTCGTCAAATATCTTTTCTATACTTTCATCCATATCCGTAACATAATCCGCCATCTTATCAAGCCCGCGTACAGATGATGTAACCATCTCGTTGCTGCTGTTAAGTCTTGCGGTTGTTTCATGAATATACTGTGCAAGGTCTTCAATATTCTTTAAAAGCTCATCCACATATTTAACAACCGAGTCCGCACAGGCGGTGGTACTCTTTGAAAGCTCGCCGACCTGATCCGCCACGATAGCAAATCCTCTTCCGGCCTCCCCGGCTCTTGCCGCCTCAATCGAAGCGTTAAGTGCAAGAAGGGAGGATCTGCCCGAAAGTCCCTTGATCTGGTCTATTATCTTTGTAATATTCTCCGCATCCTCTTTGAATTCAAGGATGCGCTCGTTTACATTTTCAACTTCTTTAACCGATTCTGTGATAGCATCGGTACTCTGTCTCATTTCCTCGGAACTGTCTTTAACGTTTTTAAGCACATCCCTTGAATGGTTCTGTATTTCATGTGCCGCGTACTGGACATTGGTTATTGATTTTCCGAGTTCATTTCCTGATTCATGTATGGAACCGACTATTTCCGCCTGTTCATTAACCTTTTCCATCATGTTTTTAACAACGGATGAATCGCCGATCTTTGTCATAGCCTCGTTCATCCGCATAACAAAAACATTGTTTTGTTTTTTAATCCCTACGATCATTGAATTAATACGATCTGCGAGGGACTTGTCTACAAAATCATCCTCGCTTGCAAAGGAATAATCTCCCTTCGCGATTTGCTCCAAATATCCGATAAGCTTTTCCTTATCAGACTCATACCCCTTTAATACTGCCTTTTTTGAAACCATAAAAACCAAATAATTCCTCTCGATATAGTGTAATATTTTTTAAGTAAGATAAGTGTTTTTCACCCCTTAAAATACAAAAATCAGGAAACACAAAAAATGTGTTCCCTGATTGTTATAGTTTTATCCGCGAACTTCTTTAACGATGTTTGCAGCCTCTCTTGTAAGCTCCTCGATCTTTGCAAAGTCGCCGGCCTTTATAAGGTCTCCCTTTACCATCCAGCTTCCGCCGCAGCAAAGGATTCTGTCGTAAGCGAGATAATCGCGTACATTGTTTGCGTTGATACCGCCTGTAGGCATAAACTTAAGTCCTACATAAGGCGCAGCAACAGCCTTGATATATGAAAGTCCGCCGTTATTCTCAGCAGGGAAGAACTTAACAACATCAAGTCCAAAGCTAAGTGCCTGCTCCATCTCGGAAGGAGTAGCTGTTCCGGGTGCAACGGGATATCCCTTCTTGATGCAGTGCTCAACAACCTTGGGATTGAGTCCGGGAGATACGATAAACTTAGCTCCCGCAGCTACTGCTCTGTCAGCCTGCTCGGGAGTAAGAACTGTTCCTGCGCCCACAAGCATCTCGGGGAAATTCTCGCTGATGATCTTAATAGACTCCTCAGCGGCTTCGGTTCTGAAAGTAACCTCAGCGCAGGGAAGTCCACCCTTTATAAGGGCCTCTGCAAGAGGCTTTGCGTCCTTTGCGTCATTGATGACTACAACGGGCACAATACCGATTTTCTGTAAATCTTCAAGTACTTTATTCATGGTAAATCTCCTTAAAAAATATAACCTACGGTTCGAGTCACAACAGTTCCGTCGCTCACACGCTTCGCAGCTCATATCGCGACACGCAGCGGTACTAAGCTCATTCTACGAATTCGCTAAGTGCCGGCGGCGCTACATGGTTCGCTCACGGAATCTGTTGTGGCTCTCACCTCATTATTTATTCAATATTTCCTTAACCTTATCCGCAATTGCAGAATCTTTGCAGTTTACAAAGAAATAGCGCTCAACGCCTTCACCGGAAAGCGCTCCTTTAACAAGTTCACGATCCAACTTGTCCAAAATGGTGACCATGTCAGTATGAGTGATTTCCTTAACAGCGTCAAGTATCTTTTTGTTTCTCTGCTCGGGAACTACTCTCTCAGGGGGATATCCGCCTCCGCCGGGCGCGCAAAAGAGCTTTTCAAAGATGTACTCAAGTTTAAGCTCTCCGCCCCATCCGAAATTCTCCGCAAAAGGTATCGCAACACAGTTTCCGTCATTTACCTGAGAGAAAAGATAAGCGTCAAGAGGAGACTGGATATGTCCGCAAAGTACCTTGGGGAAGGAGTTGCAGGCAAGCATTGCGCCCTCTCCGGTTCCGCATCCGGTTACTACAAAATCTGCAGCGCCGGAGTTTAAAAGAACGGCTGCTAGGATTCCGTTTTGAACGTAAGTTAAGCTGTTTGGATCTTCGGCTCCGTACATTCCGTAGTTGAATACTTCATGTCCGAGGGGTGAAACTGCTTTCTTTAAAGCCGAAAAGATAAGTTCGTTTTTAGCCGCCTGGCTGTTCTCATTTATAAGTGCTATTTTCATATTAAACCTCTTATCAATGAATCAAACATATATCCAAAGGTTAGATCAGTCTTTAACCTTGATATCGCCTTCAACTTCAACCTCATCCTTGAACTTTGACTCATCAAGGTTTGAAGGATCCTGTCCGATGTACGCTGAGATACCGCCGTCGATGTAAACAACCTGTCCGTTGATGAAATCAGAAGCAGGTGAAGCAAGGAATACCGCAAGGCCCATAAGATCCTCGGTATGTCCCCAGCGCTGTGCGGGTGTCTTTGATCTGATGAAACGGTCGAAGGGATGCATTGATCCGTCGGGCTGTTTCTCGCGAAGAGGTGCGGTCTGAGGAGTAGCGATGTATCCGGGTCCGATGGCATTACACTGGATTCCGTACTGACCGTACTCTGAGCAGATATTTCTTGTAAGCATCTTGAGTCCGCCCTTTGCTGCTGCGTATGCGGATACGGTCTCGCGTCCGAACTCACTCATCATAGAGCAAGCGTTGATGATCTTTCCGCTTCCCTGCTCCATCATATGAGGAAGAACAGCCTTTGCGCAGATGAAAGGACCGGTAAGGTCGATATCGATTACCATATTCCAATCCTTAAGACTCATCTCGTGCATAGGGATTCTCTTAATGATACCTGCGTTATTTACGAGAATATCGATGGGTCCGACATTCTTCTCTACTTCTTTTACAAAATTCTCAACCTGATCTTCCTTGGTTACGTCACAGATCATACCGAAAGCGTCGATTCCCGCTTTCTTGTACTCTTCCATACCACGCTTAAAGTTCTCTTCGTTGATATCGTTGAAAACGATCTTGGCTCCGGCCTCGGCGTATGCCTTTGCGTATGCCATACCGAGTCCGTAGGATGCACCTGTGATCCAGGCAACCTTACCGTCAAGTCTGAATTTTTCCATTACTCCCATTTCTTTTTCCTCCTAGATTGTCGGGATTAACCCTTGGTTAATATTTTCGCTTATTTATCTGATGTCCTGATTTCTGACATTGTCCATATCATCGAAGTCCTGGTTTTCACCAACCATTCCCCAGATGAATGTGTAGTTTGAAGATCCGCATCCGCAATGGATTGACCAGCTGGGTGAGATGACAGCCTCTTCGTTGTGCATAACGATATGTCTTGTCTCCTGAGGCTCGCCCATATAGTGCATAACGAATCCGTTCTCGGGAACCTCAAAGTACATATAGACTTCCATACGGCGGTCATGTGTATGACAGGGCATTGAATTCCAGACACTGCCGGGCTCAAGATGAGTCATACCCATTTCAAGCTGACAGCTTTCAACCTGTCCGGGAAGAATGTACTTGCAGATAACGCGATGGTTGGCTTCTTCCATACTTCCAAGCTCTTTTTTGTTCTCATCCTTAACGATAACAACGCCCTCTTCGGGAGTTCCGTTAGGCCTAATAAGAACAGTGGGGTAAGTTTTATGCGCAGGAGCGCTGTTTAAATAAAACTTGGCAGGATTTGAAGCATCGTCGCTTTCAAAAGAAATATCGCGGCTTCCCATACCGATATACATTCCCTCTCTGTGGGCTACGTTATAGGTCTTTCCGTCTATTGTAATCTTGCCGTTTCCACCGATATTGATAACACCGAGCTCTCTTCTTTGTAAGAAGTATTCGGCTCTGAGTTCATCTCCCGCTGTAAGAACAAGCTTTTCGCCTGTAGGGGTAGCGGATCCGAAGATTATACGGTCGATATGGCTGTAAACAAGATAAATCTCACCGGGTCTGAATACTTTCTGAACAAGGAATTCATCTCTGAGTCTTTGAGTATCGTAGTATTTGACATCCCTGGGAGATGCGGCTGTTCTAAGTTCCATAGTATATCCTCCTAAAAAAACATACAAGAAGCTAAAATAGTAGCCTCTTGTATGTTATCTTATCAAATGCTATATAAAATGTAAACCCTTACATTTTTGAAATAATCACAAAATTATTGCCTTTTCTTTAGCAGAATTTCCCTCTTACTCAGGTCTGTTGCTAACCTCGATAATCTTTTCAAGGGTTTCGGTAGCTTTTCCGGAATCGATAAGCTTAGCGGCAAGCTTAACGCCCTCCTCGAAGCTCTCCGCCTTTCCTCCTATATAGAGGGAAGCTCCTGCATTCATAAGTACTGCGCTTCTCTTGGGGCCCTTTTCTTTTCCGGAAAGAATATCTCTTGTGATCTTTGCATTTTCCTCGGGGGTTCCACCCTTAAGATCGTCTTTTGTGCATCTCTCAAATCCGAAATCCTCGGGCTTAATGACAGTAGTTCTGTACCAGCCGTCTCTTATCTCGCAAACGGTTGTGGCCGAGCTCATAGAGATCTCATCAAGCTTATCCTGTCCGTATACGACCATTCCTCTTTCCACGCCAAGAGAAACAAGAACTCTTGCAAGAGGCTCGACAAGATATTCGTCATAAACGCCGAGAAGCTGACGTTTGGGAGATCCCGGATTTGTAAGGGGTCCGAGAATATTGAAAACGGTTCTAAAGCCAAGTTCTTTTCTGATTGCTCCTACATATTTCATAGAAGTATGATACTTTTGAGCAAAGAAGAAACACATTCCGGCCTCTTTTAAAAGCTCTATACATCTTTCCGGGCTCTGCTGGATATTAACTCCAAGAGCTTCAAGGCAGTCCGCCGTACCGCACTTTGAAGAAGCGGCGCGGTTTCCGTGCTTTGCAACCTTCATTCCGCCCGCAGCGGCTACGATAGCCGATGTAGTGGAAATATTGAAGCTGTGCGCATTGTCTCCGCCGGTACCTACGATTTCAAAGATATCCATTCCGGTATCAACCTTTGTGGCATGATCTCTCATAGCTGCCGCGCAGCCTGCGATCTCGTCGGTAGTCTCCGCTCTTGCGGACTTGGTTGAAAGTGCTGCAAGAAATGCCGCGTTTTGAGTGGGTGAAGTTTCGCCGCTCATAATCTCGTTCATTACCGAGTACGCTTCATCGTAAGTAAGATCCTCCTTATTTACGATCTTTACAATAGCCTCTTTGATCATTAAAGTAAACCTCCGTTCGTTTTATATATCAGGCTAAATATTTTTATTTTTTATCTACCTTTTGCTGTAACTTAAGTCCGTCCGAAATACCGATTATATGGGCCGCATCATTAAAAAGCTCCATCCTTGGGCGTACAAAGCTACCCTTATTTACAGGCAGATCGATTATGATAACAGAAGTAAAATCATACGGAAATACGCTTGCAAAATAAGGTAAAGGAAGGGATAAGATATGGCTCATAGCGCATGCTCCGCTTCCCCCGTGGCTGAAGATGGCGATGTTTTTATTCTCATCTGTATCGCAGTAAAATCTTCGGCCGTCATGTTTATAACCTTTGGATAAAAGGAATTCATCTATCTTTCCGGTTATCTTATCGTAAAACTCCATGCAGTAGTTCTTTTCAAAGAAAGGATGCTTCTTCCAGTCGGATGTATAATAGTCAAAATTTTCGTCTGTAGTCAGCATATCCCCAAGAGTCCATAAATGCCCTTCCTCGGGAATTCCTTCTCCGCCCCACCAGATTTCATACATATAATCAAGTACAGTTACTTCTTTTCCCAAGAGCTTTGCCGTCTCTTCTGCTGTCTGACGTGCTCTGCCCATCGGTGATGAATAAATCTCGTCGATATTCTCTCTAAGAAGCCTTTTTGCGCAGTTTTTTGCCTGTAATACACCCGTAGGCGTAAGACAGTCCTTTTCATAATTCGGCTCTCCGTGCCTTACAAAAAGTAATCTCATAAATGTCTCCTCATAAGTTTTTGCGTCTGTTTCTTCTGACGCGATTTATATGTCTTTCGAAATCTCCGTTTTTAATAAGCTCAGCCAAAACATACTGATCAAATATCGGAACAGTACAGGAATAAAACCCGAGCTTTTCATCAAATAATTCTAACATACCCTGTGGCAAAACCATATACCCTATACGCATAGAGGGCGCTATTGTTCTGGAAAAAGTATTGAGATAAATAACCTTTGAAAAGCTGTCCATCGAGTACAGCGGCTCCTCAGCTTTTCTCGAAACCGTAAGCTCCGAATCGTAATTGTCCTCTATAAGTATGGCATCCCTGTCCTTGGCCCACTTAAGATACTCCCTTTTCTTTGAGATATCCGCCGTGGCTCCGCTTGGGTATGAATTAAAGGGAGTAACGTGCAAAATCTTTGCTTTAGTCTTTAAAAGAGCCGCGGAATCAATCCCGTTTGGCGTCATCTCAAGAAAATCGCATTTTGCTCCCATGGAATTATAAACATCAAAAATCCGGCTGTAGGAAGGACTCTCAAGGCCGTATACAACGTCGTTTCCAAACATCTGAACGATAAGTCCGTATAAATATTCCGCTCCTGAACCTACGATCACCTGCTCAGGTCTGATGTACAGATGTCTGCTCCTTGCAAGATATCTGCAGATTTCTTCCCGAAGCTCCCCGCAACCGTGATTCGGAGATTTTACAAGAAGCTTTTCCCCGTAATCAAGTATCACCTTGCGCATCGTTTTTGCAAGTACGGAAAAAGGAAAATCTCCGACTCTTAAGTGGATATCCGACCTCTCAAACTCCGAGAAATCGAAATTAATTACTTCCTTTTTGCTGCCTCCCGATACGCTGTCCTCATCTTTGTATGTTACAAAAACTCCGCTCCTTTGGCGGCTTTCGGCATACCCTTCTTCATTTAATAAAGTAAGAGCATGTTCTACCGTTATGACGCTGACTCCCGTTTCTTCGGCGATCATACGCTTTGAAGGAAGCTTGTCTCCGTAGTGGTAAACTCCACCTGATATATCCTTTACAAGCTGTCTGTAGAGCTGTATGTATGCGGGTTCGCTGCTTTTATCCGAAATAAAATAATTCATCTGGTCATATATTTCTTTCTGGTTTTGGTTATTTTTATATGGTCAGATATATATTAATCTTTTTTACATCAAAAGTAAAGGAAGTACAAAAACATGAAGCAAAACCACATAACACCCCTTAACATCACAATGACTGCTTTGTTTATGGCCTTGACCATAGCTTTCGCCTCGTTCGGTATACCCGTTCCCGGCGGACACCTTTATCTTTGCGATGTTCCTATCTGTCTCGCAGCAATCCTTTTGGGACCCTTCGAGGCTTTCGTAGTCGGAGGCATAGGCTCCTTCTTAGGAGACCTTATCTTCTATCCCCTTCCGATGTTCGTATCCCTTGTAACCCACGGACTTCAGGCGGTAGTCATCTCCCTGATCTCACATTACACCTTAAAGAAGCATCCAAAGATTGCCTCAGGTATCGGTGTAACCGTCGGTGCTATCATTATGGTAGTGGGATATACCTTAGGAAAGACTTTCGTCTACAGTACCTTCGAGACAGCCATCCTTAAGCTCCCTTACGAGATCGCACAGGGTGCCATCGGAGCAATCGTCGGTATGGTCCTTTGCTGGCCTCTCCAGATAAGAAGACTCTTCCTAAAGTACTATGATTTAGGTGTTAAAAAGCCTACCAATAACTAATCTTCGAGATATCCTTTTACCGTATCTATCTCAAGATTAAGCATATCCGTATCTACAAAGCCTTCTTTGTTAAAAGCCGTGGACTCCAAAGTAAACGTTCCCTTGTACCCCGAACTCTTAACAAAGGCAAAAAATCTGTCGAAATCGATGTGACCGCGCCCAACAGGCAAAGTCCTTAGATTTTCCCAATCTTTGTACCCACCGCCATAATCATTAATATGATAATGGCGGATGTGGTGCTCTTTCCAGAGTATCTCGTATTTCTCTTCATACAAAAGATCAAGCTGATCGTGAAACCGAGCCATCTTCGTATCAAATATAAATCCAATATCAGGATAAATCTCTAAAAGCTCCATCCAGTGGCTCAGAGGGTCCTTTACATTACAGACGACATTTTCTATCAGAAGATCCACGCCATAACCGTCGGCTATTTCTTTAAGGCGCGGATAAGCCTTTATATTGTTGTCAAAATACGCGTCCGAAGTGATCCCGTCCCAAAGATGCATAACCATCTTTTTCGCGCCGATCTCGGAAGCCATCTTAGCGTTAATCTCGAATTTTTCAAAAGCGTCCTTAGTATCCAGCGCACTTCCCTTGCTGATACTCTCGCCTATACTTTTCTGGCAATGCATAGTGGGGGTATTAATACTATTGCTTTTAAGAAAATCTACGATGTGATCCTCCTGTCCGTACCAGGTGCTGTACATCATAAACTCAAAGCCGTCAGATCTAATCTTCTTTGTAAGTTCCTTTAAAAGTCTGTAATCTCTTCCGTTTGGGCGCCCTATAAGAGCTCCCGTTGAGACCAGAATCGTATTTTCCATAAAAATCCTTTACAGTATCAAAAATTCTAAAACTAACCTAAGGTTACTTTAAAGATCTAAGGTAAGCCTTGTGCTCCTCGGAAACTCTAAAGCTCTCAAGAGCCTTTTGGATAGACTTTCGCCTTGTCCATTCATCAAGCGGCGTAATATCGCCTTTATAATCTTTTTCCATGTATTTGATCACATCGTCATACTGCTTCGCAAGAGCCGTTGCAAAGTACCAGGCCACCATCATCCTGTGGTAATAATCGTCCGAAGCTTCAGACGGAATATCGATCCCACCCTTTATATTTCCGGAGGAGTTGCGTTTTACGGCCTCCGCAGCCTTGAAGCTAATATACTCGGGAAAAGACTTGTCAAAATGCTCATCAAGAAATTCATTCATATACATTCTGATTCCAAAGCGGGCCGTGTAGACATGTTCCGAAGAAAGCCATTCTTCAAGATGAGGAATGAGCTTTGCGTGATTCTTTTTAAAAGCCTTCGGGCTTGACTGATCCGATACCGGCCAGCAGTCCACGTAAGGAAGAAACTGCTCCGTTCTTTTAATACACTCGTCAAAATCCTTTATAAGCCCTATCACAAAAAAATGTACCAGGTTTTCCTCGTAGTATTTATGAGGCAGGCTGTCCAAAAACTCCTCGTACTCTCCGCTTTTAAAAATCTCTTTGGCAATCTCTCTCATCGCCGGAGTACGGACTCCGATGATTGTATCAGAGGAAATATTCGGCACAAGCTTAGCCTGAAACTCTTTATAATCCTTATCAGATACAGCTTTTAACTGTTCATAAATCGTCTTCATCCATGCCTCCTGTTCTTAAAGCATATGTCCAACTTAGTTTTATCGCATTAACTCCCTAAAGCAATATTATACTTCACATCATCCGTATTGCATACAAAAATAATATATATTAGAATGAAAATGTTTCAAAAAAACACTAAAAAATCTTGGAAACGCAAAGGAAAAAAACTAATGAAAGAATTTATCAAGGGAGCCAATCCCTACATGCCTCTCTGGGAGCATGTTCCCGACGGAGAGCCCAGAGTTTTCGAACATAACGGAGAAAAAAGAGTATACGTATTCGGATCCCATGACATCGAAAGAGACAAGTACTGCGGAAGAAACTACGTAGCATGGTCCGCCCCTGTTGACGATATGACAAACTGGACCTGCCACGGCGTCTGCTACGAGACACATTACGACAGCATACTCTACGCTCCCGATGTTGTTAAAAAGGGCGATACATATTATATGTATGCCGCCGAAAGATGCGGTAGCCTTATAGTTGTCGCTTCGTCAAAGGATCCCTGGGGACCTTATGAAAATCCTGTTGAAACAAAGCTTGGATTCGATCCCGGAGTCTTGGTAGACGATGACGGTAAGGTTTATGCCTTTTGGGGCGGTTGTGCCGCTCCCTGCTATATTGCGGAGCTTGAAGACGATATGGCTACCATAAAAGAGGAAACCCTTGTTTCAAATCCAATGGGACACTCTAACTGCCCCTGGGACCCTAAGGACGACGGACACATTGACCTTATAGACGCTTTCTTCGAGGCTTCCAGCCCCAGAAAAGTCCTTGGCAAATATGTATATATCTACTCCGCAAGATACGAAAAGCCAATCCCCGAGCTTGGTATTTTCGAGGACTGCAACGGCTTCCTTTCTTACAAGTTCAGTGACTCTCCCTTCGGTCCTTACAGAGACGGAGGAAATATAAGTTTTAACGGTGGTGAGATCTTAAAAGATTCAGAGGGCGTCGGAACCATGACTTACCGCTGGGGCAACAACCACGGTTCGATCATGGAAGTAAACGGCAAATGGTATGTTTTCTACCACAGGCACACAGGTACCACAGAGTACAGCCGCCAGGCGATGCTTGACCCTGTTGACGTTGCTCTCGGAACCGACGGCAGACTCTTTATCGGAGACATTAAATTCCTCGCCGGTGAGCCCGTTAGCGCAAAGCCCGTTGAAATGACCTCTCAGGGCGCACATATAAACGGACTTGACGCTTATAAATGGATATCCGCCGGTTATGCCTGCCATATCTACGGAAGTAAAAAGAAAGCCAACATTCGCCCCGTTTACGAGGAGCGAGACGATATCTCCGCTCCCATCGACCTTATTACAGACGGAACTACAGTCGGCTTTAGATATCTTCAGTTCGGAAACAACGCTCCCAAGAGCGTAACCCTTCTTTTGGACGAAGCAAAGAAAGTAAAGATCAATCTTCGCTTAGATTCCTACAGAGGAAGGGTTGTTTCTACGCTTACTTTTGACGGAAGCAGCAAGGAAGCATGCGCCTTCTTAAATACCGGCATTGTCGGAAAGCATGCGATATACTTCGAGTTTGTATCTGAAGATAAAGATGGAGTCTACTCCTTCGACCGCTTTACCTTCGACTAAGCATTTCAAAGAATTCTGATGAAGGGATGGGTTTTGAGTATTTAAAGCCCTGAAAATAATCACAGCCTATTTCCTTCATCTCATCTTCCATCTTGGAATTTTCTATACCCTCTGCAGTTATTCCAAAGCCCATGCTCTTAAAAGTACTGACCATATTGGGAAGTATTGCGTCAGGTTCCTTGTCATATCCCCAAACAAGACTCTTATCCAGCTTGATATTGATAAACGGAATCGTCTTTAACCTTGAAAGGTTCGAATACCCGGTTCCGTAATCGTCAAGCACAAACTTGAACCCCTTTTCCCCAAGCGCCTGAATCTGATTGTTCATAAACACTTCGTCTACTACAGATTCCTCCGTTATCTCTAAGTGGATCAGTTCGGGATCAACCCGATATTTTCTTGCAATAGAAGCGTATCTGTCCGCAAGATCTGTTCTGACAAACTGTACGGGCGAAAGGTTTACATTTATCCAATCAAGATTCAGATTTTCAGCTTTAAGATATCTCATAAAGGAGCAAGTTTTCTCGAAAATCTGCTCGCCCATCTCGTTTATACGTCCACTGCTTTCCGCGAGAGGGATAAACATCCCCGGCGGGATAATATTTCCGTCAAAATCCTTAATACGCGCAAGAGCTTCAGCGCCGACCATTGTTCCGCGTCTATTAACCAATGGTTGTAAATATAATTCAACCGTATTGTTATCGATTGCGCTCTCTAAATACCTTCTGATCTGGGTATCTTTTTTATTCTTTTGAACATCCTCCTTGGATATATAGAAAACTTCTCCGCTCTCGCTGTTTCCGGCTTTTTCCATTACTCTTGAAAATGCACCAAGGATCTCGTCGACAGAATACTCTGTTCCCTTAAGTTCCATCGTCGCAAATCCTGCCGTCAGATAAAGCTCAGCCTCATCGGACTTCCATACCTGACTAAAACGTCTTGATATAGTCCT
>JAFPRD010000070.1:0-7527 GCA_017401005.1 Lachnospiraceae bacterium | reverse complement strand
GCCTCTGTCATTGGGATGAAGATCGTCGGGGGTAATCTCCCTGTTTTCGATTTCTCCCGCTAAAAGAAGGGGATAGATTGTACTCTGCATCGAAAAAGCGGGGATATTGTAGTGCCTTGCTATCTTTGAATGCATCAGTTCGGCGCTTGATCCGTTGTCGTAGCAGACATTGTAAAAAGTGTAAACTGCGGGAGCGTTATCCGCCGAAAGGAGTTTTCTTACAACTCCCTCGTAGGTCTCTAAGAAATGCGCCGTACTCATATCGTTTACGGCGTACTCTACGCTTATAACATCCGGTTTGTAAGAAAGGACATCCTCCGCAGCTCTCGCGCATCCAAACTGCGAATCCGTAGCTCCGATACCTGCGTTAATAAATGTTAATTTAGCCTTGGGGAAAGTCTCCTCCCACCAGGCAAAAACTCTCGCTGCGTAGCATTTTGAAGGCTCGCTTGCAAGGCTTCCCTGGGTGATCGACCCTCCGAGGAAGGCAATTGTGAGGCTCTCGCCTCTTTCTGCGCGGGCGAAAGCGTCCTTAAGTCTTCTCGTATTTCCGATATTCTTTATACCTGCTTCGTAATCTATATTCATATTATTTTCCTTTTCTCTCTCGTAACAGGCGAGAGCGTTGATAGGCTCGTGAACGAACCATGTAGCGACGTCGGCACTAGGACAGTATACCCCGAATAAATGAAGATAACTCTTCTGCCATCTCGTTATGCTCCGGAATGCGAGGATGGCCGGGAGTTGCTGCTCCGTTTCTCTTAAACATAAAGTGGTAGAGGCCGCCCTGATTACTGTCTTTTGTAGCAGCATCCGCTTTATTTATCTTTTGGGCAACCTCGTCAATCGCTCTGTCCCAGGCGGGATCGTGCATCAGAAGTGTTGTGATGCAGACTATGGTAACCCCGGGATAGTACGTGCGAAGTTTTTTTATAAACGCCTCGTATTCAGCTCTCCAATGGTTAGCCGCCTTGCCGTCGTATTCTTCTTTCATAATGTCCTTCGGGTTTGCGTCGTTTTGTCCGAAGGCAAGGATTACAAGATCCGGTTTCCAAAGCTTATAGTCCCAGCTGCTCTCTCCGAGAGGCGGATTGTACTTTAGCTTGTCGTAGCAGGACTCTACGCCTCTGAAATCGTCTGGTCCGTTAAACCAGCCCGTCTTATCAAGAAGCGAGATTCCTCCCTGGGAGGTATCGTGGAGCTCCATATTCAGGTTTCTGGCAACCTGCCAGGAGTATGAGTAGTAGCTGTTGTTGTATCTTCCTTCGTTGTTCTCGGGGTCGGAAGAAGCAATGCAATCCACGGCTTCGCAGACTTCCCCGCAGGATACGCTGTCTCCTATAACCTCGATTTTTCTCTCCGGAAGCGGCGCAGGCTTAATAACATTCGCCCCCTCTTCTATCTCAATACCGTAGAAAATAACATAATGCTGTCCGCCGTCCTGACGCTTAAAGACCGTAAGCTCGTGCTCTTCCTCAGAAAGGCTCTTAAAGAAGTCATCCTCCGGGAAAAGCTTTCCGTCTTCCGTACGGATAGTTTCGGATATATCGTAGGTTACCTTTCCGGAGTCCTTAAGGATCAGTTTTCCCTGTACTCCGTCAAGGATTATACCCATGGAATTCTCCGCCCAGGCTTTCCTGTTTTCAAAGATAAGGCGGCAGGTTTTACCGGTAAATCTTACCTTAAAAAAACTGGCGGCGTAAACCAAAACCGGCGCCTCGGGGTCGGTAAAATCAATCCTGCCGCTGTATATTATCTCGCTCTGCTTTGGAGATATTTCTTTTATTCCCTCGTTCATACTTGTTTTCCTTTTTACTATTTGAACAATATTACTTTTTGTATTAGAATCAAAAAAACCCAGGGCGGCAACCCTGGGTTTTTTGTATGTGAGCACTATAGAAGTAGATCACATAATCACCTTTTTGTACTCAATATTTTAAACCCGGCAGTTACTAATGTCAAATGCATTTATCGCTAGCGATTTAGAAGCTCCAAGTTCTTGCGGATAAGCTCGCATCTCTGGGCTACGCAATCTACACTTCTTCCGGGGTCTGCGGGCGTATTAAATACATAATCCACCAGCTTGTCGATCGTAGTCGTAGCTACGTGCAGCCTTGTATCCGACGAAGCGTAGTAGATAAATACATCGTTTTTGTCGTTCACAATAGCGCCGTTTGTAAATACTACGTTTGACACGTCTCCGACTCTTTCGCCGCCTCTGGGTCCTATAAGCATTCCCGAAGGCTCCGCGATAACCTTTGATGGATCCTTTAAATCGGTGGCAAACGCATAAATGACGTACCTGAGTCCCGCTGCGGTATTTCTTACACCGTGAGCGATATGGATCCAGCCCTTCTCAGTCTTTATCGGAACAGCGCCGGCGCCGTTCTTGGCTTCTGTGATGGTATGATACTTGCGAAGAGATGTCATCTTCTCTTCGTCTATAACAGCGTGTGTGATATCGTCGCAAAGTCCGAATCCTACTCCTCCGCCGCTTCCTGTCTCAATAAAATCATCCATAGGGCGGGTATAGAAAGCGTACTTTCCGTCAACGAACTCCGGATGGAGTACAACATTTCTCTGCTGAGGGGAGCGAAGAGTCTTAAGATTGTCAAGTCTCTCCCAATTCTTTAAATCCTTTGTGCGGACTATTCCCGCAGCAGCCGTGGCCGCCGAAAGATCGTTTACGGAAGTATCCTTGCTCTCGGAACAAAATACTCCGTAGATGTAACCGTCCTCGTGCTGAGTAATTCTCATATCGTAGACATTGGTCTCATCCTTGCAGGTATCGGGAAGAAGAATCGGATAATCCCAAAACTTAAATCCGTCCACGCCGTTATCCGACTCGGCTACGGCGAAAAAGGACTTGCGATCGTTGCCCTCTACTCTGGCGATAAGATAATACTTTCCGTTAAGGTAAATAGCGCCTGAGTTGAATGTTGCATTTACCCCCAGTCTCTCCATAAAGAATGGATTGGTGTCCTTGTTTATATCGTACATCCATGTCACGGGTATCATCTCCCTCGTAAGCACGGGGTACTCGTATCTGTCGTAGATTCCGTTATAAAAGTCCGTCTTTTTGTTCTTTCTTGAGGTAAGTTCATCTACCTTCTTTTGCAGTTCATAGTACTTTTCGTGAACCATAATAGTTTCTCCAAATTAACCCTGTGTTAATCTAATAAGCATAAGTCCGTTCCATGCTTCAATATCAGCAATTTAAACTTCAATTCCGGCAGCTCTCTTCATTACTTCAAGGCACATACGTCCATTGTGGTAAGGGCATTTCCAGGGCTCAACAATAGGCTTTTTAGGATCCGGCGAACCGTTTTTATCCACGCTTGAAAACCACTCGCTTCCGCCGCGTTTATCCCAAACGAATTCCTTGATAAACTCCCACTCCTTTACGGCAGCATCAAGGTATTTACCCTTAGAATTGTCAGCAAGATATCCGTTTACAAAGCCGAGAACAGCCTCAGCCTGTACCCACCAGATTCTCCACTCATTGACAACGCCCTTATCGCATTCGTTTGCAAGGCTTCTGCCGTCAAAGGCAACCTTGTAGATATTCTCCGTAAGGTCTTTTGTGATGGGATACATCTTCTCCTCGTACTTCTTGTCTCCGAGGATCTTAACGCCTCTGTCCATAAGCCATGCAGTCTCAATATCATGGCCGTAGGAATGAAGATCGATTATTGAATTGTAGTTTGCGTCGAAGAAAACTTCCTGTCTGTGAAGGGCGGGATTGTAAATCTTGTCTGCGAAAGTATCCATTATCCAGGCAAGTCTCTCACCTACGTAGGAATCCCCTGACACTCTGTAAAGCTCGCTGTAAGCCTCGAATACGTGGAGAAGCGTGTTCATGGTCTTATCTGCCATAACGCCGTTTTCCGAAAGCTTCTCATTTGATTCGGGCTTAAAGTCTACAGTCTTTGCCTCAAGATAACCTACCTCATCGGTAAAGTTCTCTTCGATAATGCCCACAAGTCTCTTGGCAAGTTCAAGAGCCTGTCTGTCGCCGATGGCATCGTAATAAGAGGCGAGGGCATAAATGCAAAAAGCCTGATTGTAGCAATGCTTGGTGGTATCGGCGGGAGTACCGTCGTAATTAACCGACCAGAATACTCCGCCGTACTTTTTATCAATGCATTTACTTACAAGAAAATTGTAGGCATGCTTCGCTTCATCCTTTATATCAAGAGCAGTATAACCGTACTTTATAAAATCTCCGTCGGTTATAAGTCCCTTCTTGTAAAGGAGCATCACATTGCTGAAAAACCAGGTAATGCGGCTGTTTAATATGCATCCTTTTTCTGCCTTCATATTAAGTTCAAGGTCGTAGGAAAGCCATCCGTAATATCCGCCGTATTTATCGTCCCGCAATCCCTTCCAAAAAGGAATTATCGTTTCGAGCAAATGACTTTTCATTTCTTTAGCCAGAATTTCAAGATTCATATTTACCCTGCCTTTCTTTAAACGGAAAGGTTAATAATTAGCACTTTCCGAGGTCAGTATCGTTCCAGTCTGTGTTGGAATGATCCTTAATGTACTGTACAATTTCGTCAAAGTAGCAGAATGCAACTCCTACATAGCTGTCAGCGCATCCGTAGTAAAGGGCGATCTTTCCGCTCTCAGGATCGTGAACAGTAGCGCAAGGGAAGCAAACATTGGGAACAAATCCTCTCTCCTCATACCACTCTTCGGGAGTAAGAAGGAAGTTCTCGCATCTGTAAAGAACCTTTGAAGGCTCATCAAGATCAAGGATTGCTCCTCCGATTGAATATACATATCCGTTGCAGGTTCCGCTTACGCCGTGGTAGAAGATAAGCCAGCCTTCGCTTGTCTCGATAGGAGCAGCGCCGCCGCCGATCTTAAGAGACTCCCACCAGAAGCCGTTGCGACCCATAACGTGTCTGTGATGTCCCCAGTACTCAAGATCGGGGCTTTCGGAAATAAAGATATCTCCGAAAGGTGTGTGACCGGAGTCTGAAGGACGGCTGAGCATCTTGTACATGCCGTTTATCTTTCTGGGGAAGAGTACCGCGTTTCTGTTGAAGGGAATGAAAGGGCACTCCATCTTGGTCCAGGTCTTGAAATCGGTGGTCTTTGCCATACCGATGGATGCTCCGTAAAAGTCCTGACACCAAATAGCATAATATGTATCTTCAACTTTTACAAGTCTGGGATCGTATGCATACTTAGGCATAAAGTCTTCGCCGTTCTCGTCCTTGAAACGGATCTTGTCCTTTTCGAAATCCCAGTGGATACCGTCTTTACTTCTTCCGAAGTAGATAAAGGAAATGCCGTTTGTCTGCTCTCCGCGGAATACTCCTACGAAAGCTCCTTCGTAAGGTACTACTGCGCTGTTAAAGATACGCGCAACACCCTCGATGGGGTTACGATTGATAATAGGGTTCTCGGTGTATCTCCAGATAGGTGCGCCGGGCTTAAGGTCAGCGGGCTTATCCTGCCAGGGAACATTGGGTACTGCGGGTGCAATCATCTTAATTTCGCTCATTTTGATCTCCTTTTGCTAAATAGGTTAAATCGGTTAAATTTACTCTTGTTCGGTCTCCAATAAGGCAGACCTTTGTTATAGGTTTAATATACTTTTAAGTAAAAATATAAACAATCGTAATATTGCTTAAAAATAAAACAATATTTTATATATTCTTACTTAATTTTAACTAAATAGTTAGCTAATTTTAGCTTAATTCAATATTTTACCCTCGCCTCAAGCTTTTATCTGCGCTTTTTCACACTGCTTTTAACAACAAGGCTTCCCTCAACAACGTGAATGCCCTTGCGGTAGGAAGCTCCGGATATTTTCTTTATAAGGACATTAACCGTCTGGGCTGCCATCTCGGAGATATCAACCGCATAGGTTGTAATATCCGTATCGCAAAGTCCCGGGTATACGTAATCGTCGTATCCCGCAACCGAAATATCCTCCGGTATCCGGTATCCTTCCTTTTCCAGCTTGTTTATAAGGATTCCGGCGGTCAGGTCACAGTTGCAAAAAAAGGCTGTAGGCATATCCTTAGGCAGTTTCAAAAAATCATCTCCGCCTATAGTTCCGCTTGCGGACTTACGGTCGCTTATCACCCAGTCCTCTCTAAAAGGAATCCCCCGCTCCAAAAGAGCCTTCATATATCCTAAATATCTGTCCGTGATAGATCCCGTAACACCGACCGTTCCCACGTAAGCGATCCTTGTGTGGCCCATATCTATAAGATAATTGGTCATATGGTATCCGCCGAAGAAACTGTCCGATATTACGCAGTCAGTAGCTCTCTTTTTGTCGGAAAAATCCATAAAGATGACCGGCACTGTAGCTTCCTTTAAAAGAAAGCTTAAATATTTCTCGCTTAAAGAACCGATAACAACTACTCCGTCGGCTTTGTTCTCAGTTATTATCTTGGGAAGTATCATCCCGCCTTCCATCTGCTCGCTTACCACTTCAAGTATTGAAAAGCAGCCTCTCTCAACAGCGCTCCTTGCCACCTGCTGATACATTTGAAGATAGAAGGAGTAATCTCCGAGATATCCCTCTCCGATAAGAACGCCTAAATTGTAGCTTACGTTTTTTTCCTGCTTTTTAGCCGCGGAGGGTTGTACATATCCCAGTTCATCAGCTCTTGCGATTATCCTTTCCCGCATACTCTCGCTGACACCCTTTTGTCCCGAAAGAGCTTTGGAAACCGTAACAACACTGACTCCCATCTCTTTAGCTATATCCGCAAGTTTTACACTCTTTGCCATTAATCCACCTCTGTTAAATGAATAAGCTTTGACCTATAATCTCCCCAAAGGTTAGACACAAGGATCCCCGCTTCCATAATCGTCTTTCCAAGGAGCTTCGTCTCCTCTCCCTCGATACGATATCTCGCATCAGGCTTAAGGCCCGCAAGTCGTATCAGTCTGCTGTGGTAATTGGGGCGACCCACAACTTGCACAAAGGTAAAGAGGGCCTCCGACTTATCCTTACTTACAACTCCGTAGCAATCGTAATATCTGTTCTCTCTGTAGGAAGCAATGCGGTAATAATCGCCGCTGCGTACAAGGCTGTGGTACTTGTGGTACATGGCAGTCTGCTCGGGGATCATGTTCCTATCCTCTTCCGGGATCTTTGTTATATCAAGCTCGTAACCAAAGGTTCCCGCAAGGGCTACATGCCCTCTTGTTTCAAACGGAGTCACCCTTCCCACCGTATGGTTCGGGCAATCGGATACATGGGCTCCCATTGATGAAAGCGGATAGATAAGGGCTGTACCTTCCTGGATTCCCAGCCTTTCTATCGCGTCCGTATCGTCGGAGCACCAGATCTGCGGTCCGTAGTAAAGCATTCCTGCATCAAATCTTGCTCCTCCTCCGGAGCAGTTTTCAAGAAGTAGGTTCGGGAACTCTGTAACCAGCCTCTCCTGAAGTTCATACACCGCAAGGACAAATCTGTGGAATATCTCTCCCTGATTATCCTTATCAAGTCCTAAGCTTCCAAGATCTGTAAGCTGTCTGTTCATATCCCACTTT